>NZ_JAJSOS010000010.1:0-220998 GCF_021283185.1 Buttiauxella cochleicola | reverse complement strand
CATGTGGTGGTCAGCGTCAACGGCCAGAATTTCTATGGCACGGTGACCGATGAAAACGGCCAGTTGCGCTATACCGTACCGGTGGCGACTGCGGCACTCTCCGAAGGCAGCAATGACGTGCAGGTGATGGTGACCGGCACCGACAGCGCGGGTAACGCCACCACGGCAATTGAGCACAAAACGGTGGTGCTGGACATTCATGCGCACAATGATTTAACCATCGATACCGTAGCGCGAGATGACATCGTTAACCACGCTGAATCTGAGCGAAACGTGCATATCACGGGCCAGGTTAGCGGCAAAGATGCGCAGTCAGGAGATCTTGTGGATGTAATGGTGCAGGGGCATCATTTCAGCGGCACTGTTTATGCTGATTCACAAGGCCACCTATACTATGACGTCGCCATCCCGCGCGACACACTGGTTGAGGGCGATACCCACGCGCAGGTGACGATTACTAGTCAAGACAATGCCGGCAATACAGCAATTGCCACCCATACACATGACTTCTCCGTCGACCTGCACGCTGAAGCGACGATTACGGTTAACGGCGTTACCGAAGATAACAAACTGAGTCATGCTGAACTGGAAACGCCGAAACAGTTGATCACCGGAGAAGTGGGTGGTGATGCGAGAGTGGGCGATAAAGTTTCTATTGAAATCAATGGCAACCATTTTGGTGGGAAAGTTATCGATTTAGGCGGCGGCAAGCTGGGTTACCAGATTCCAGTAGATTCCTCGGCATTCGGCGACAATAACGCTCACATTAATAAGGATGTGACATTTACGGCGTCTGTGACATCACACGATGCGGTAAACAACGAAGTCACCCAGACCACCACGCACACTGTTCATGTTGATAACTTCGCGACCAATGGTTTCACCATTGATGAAGTTGCAGGCGATAACGTCATCAACATGACTGAGTCGCGCATGCCAACGTTTATCAGCGGTACTGCGAGCGGTGATGCAAAAGCGGGTGATGTGGTTGAAGTCAGCGTAAACGGTCAGACCTATACAGGCAACGTGGTCGGCAACCCAGGCCATCTGTACTACAACGTGGCGGTGCCATCCAGCCAGTTCAAAGAAGGCACCAACGACGTTCATGTGAAATTGACCAGCCACGATAAGCTGGGGAACGAGGCTGTTACTGAACATCAAAAAACGGTCACGGTTGATACGCACGCTGAAAACACCGCCACAATCGATAAAGTCACCACCGACAACACCCTGAACCACACTGAGTTGGGCAACCATACTCAGACCATCACCGGTGTGGTAGGCGGCGATGCTAAAGTCGGCGATGAAGTAACGATCGAGATTAACGACAAGTATTACGGCGGCCATGTTGAGACGATTAACGGCCAGTTGGGTTATAAAATTGACGTTCCTTCGGCTGAGTTCAGTGATAACAAAGGGCAGGTTGAAAAAGATGTGACGTTCACTGCTAAAGTCATTTCACATGATGCGGCGGGTAACGAAGCCATCGTTGTGACTGAACATACTGTTCATGTTGATAACTTCGCCGTAAACGATCTGACTATTGATACTGTGGCGGGCGATGATTGGGTCAGCAAAATAGAGTCCAACAGAAATACCATTATCCGTGGTGCAGTCACTGGTGATGATGCAAAAGCTGGCGATGCTGTAACCGTTCGTGTGTCAGGGGTTGATGCTTCTGGTCATCCTGTACATCATGATTATTCAGGTCATGTGAGTACTGATCCTAACGGGCATCTGTTTTACTCAGTGCCAGTGCCACCAGGCGGGCTTTATGAGGGGCTCGACACGGTTAAAGTGTCTATCACCAGCCACGATTTGGCTGGCAACACTGTCACTACTTCACACACGCATGATATTGCGGTCGATACCCACGCGGATGCCACTATCTCAATTGATAAGGTCACCGAAGATAACGTTCTTAACCATGACGAACTGGATACCCATAGTCAGCTGATAACTGGTGTGGTTGGCGGCGATGCCAGAGTGGGCGATGTGGTGAATATCGATATTAACAATCACCACTTTAGCGGCAACGTTATCGATTTAGGCGGCAAACTGGGCTACCAGATCCCGGTTGATTCCACTGCGTTTAGCGATAACCAAGGCAAAGTCGACGGTAAAGTCACCTTTACTGTATCGGTCACCTCGCACGATGAATTGCACAACGTGGTCACCGTGAGCACCGATCACACAGTTATTCTGGATAACCACGCCGAAGCACATATCACTATGGATACCGTGTCCGGCGATAACATTATCAACCAGCAGGAATCCAAACAGCAGCACACCACTAAAGTCAGCGGTACGGTGAGCGGTGAAGATGTGCATGAGGGCGACAAAGTTCTCATAACGGTGAATAACAATACTTATGAAACGACCGTTGAGCACCAGCCGCATCTCCATGGCGCGCTGGGTTACAGCGTGGATGTCAGTACTCGGGACATTATGGCCGATCCGAAGGTGACGGCACATATTGTCGGTCATGATGGCGCCTTAAACTACCAGCCAGCAGAGGTCACGACAGACTTAAAGGTTGATCTACAAGCCGAAGCGAGCATCACTATCAATAAAGTGACCGGCGACAACATGATCAACGGTGAAGAGTCGCAGCATGATTTCACTACGGTTTCAGGAACTGTAGGCGGTGATGCTAAAGAAGGCGATCTGGTTACTCTGCACATTAACAACATGGATCTGACGGCAAAAGTGACTCGCGACAGCAGTGGTCACCTGGTGTGGACCAAAGAGGTCAGTACCCATGATCTGATGGCGGATCCAAGCTTCACCGCAACGGTAACCGTTACTGATGAGGCTAATAACAGAGCATCAGCAGAAGCGAAGCAGGATATCGTTGTTGATACTAAGGTTGAAGCCACTATCTCCGTTGATAATGTGACTGCCGATAATACTCTTAACGGCGACGAACTGAAGCATGGCTACACACTGGTGAGTGGTAAGGTTACAGGTGAAATGCAGCCTGGTGATCCACTGACTCTGAAGGTGAATAATCACACCTATAATGGAGTTGTGGAAAACCTTGGTGTCGATGATCAGGGCAAAGTCATCATGGGTTATCACATCCCGGTGGTCACTACTGATATCCAGGCAAATCCAAATATCCACGCCAGTATCGACGTTACCGATACGGCAAAAAACCACACTGTTGCCACAGCCGATCACAACGTTGGCATAGACGACCATGCTGAAGCGTCCGTGACGATTAATATTGTTTCGGGTGACGATGTGCTAAATGGACTCGATCAACAATCTCCGAACACGATAATCAATGGTCGCGTCGGTGGTGAAGTGACAGACGGGGATATCGTCGATGTGACTGTTGATGGCGTGGTTTATCATGCCACAGTAGGGCCGCAGACATTCCTCGGAGGTGGTTTGGGTTACACCCTGGAAGTGCCGACTCAAGGTCTGGTGCATAATCCTCATATCACGGCAACCATCTCCATGGATGATGCAGCGGGTAATACTGCGACGGTGGGTGCGACGCGTGATGTTTCTAGCGATGACCATGCGTCTGCAACCGTCACCATTGATCGTGTTACTGATGACAACACAATCAACAATGCAGAGGCGCACTTACCGCATACCACTATTACTGGGCACGTTACTGGTGACGTTCACCTCGGCGATGTCGTTGATCTCACTGTAAATGGCCAACATTATTATGGTGCCGTAAGCAATCAATCTAATGGTCTGGGTTATAGCATTGACGTCAGTTCCGATGATTTGATCTCCGGTGGCAGTAAACCGGTTATTCATGCTGAGGTGACAGGCTCAGATGCAGCCGGGAATACCATTAGGGCAGACTTTGACCGTGTGGTGAATATCGATACGCGAGCTGATGCTGAAATTCATATAACTCCGGGATCTTTAGAATTAAATAGCTCCCACGATTTTTGGATCATGGAAGGAACGGTTGGCGGTGATGCTAAAGAAGGCGATCTGATAGAAATTACTGCTGGCGGTAAAACTTACAATACGCATGTCATTAAAGATAATCTTGGTCATCTCGTGTTCAATGGCGACCACTTAATTGACCCGACGACGGGTGGAAAGGCGTATATCAACCCTCATGATTTAGATGCCAATGCCGACATTACCGTCAAGATTACTACCACAGACAGATACGGTAATACCGAAACGGCCAGCGATCACATGCATGCCAACCTGCCGTGGCCGCCTACCGTTGTTACCGACCCTAACCATGGCAATACGACTACGCCTCCACATGATGGCAACAATGGTCACACCACTACGCCGACGGTGCCTCACGTTAACATTACCGTGAGTCCGGTCGCAGGCGACAACTGGATAAACAACACTGAATCTAAATCTGACAATGGTCAGACAGTGATTCGCGGAACCGTATCAGGCGATGTACATGTAGGTGACCAGGTCATTATCTATCTCGGAACCCGGCCTTATCACGGTGAAGTCTTCGAGCGCCCTAATCTTCCTGGAGAGTATGGTTATGCAATTAAGGTTGATACCGATGAGCTCCAGAACCACCCAGGCTTCAGCGTCACAATGTTCGGTGGAACAAGCCACGCTGAGGGCATGGTTATTTTTGATACCGACGTCTCCGCCCAAATTCATCTAAATGATATTGCGGGTGATAACACGATTAATATTGTGGAGTCGCAAGGTGGGACGACCACCATCAGCGGAACAGTATCTGGCGATAATATACATGCCGGTAGTAACGTAACTCTGATGGTTAACAACCACCAAATTACGACTCAGGTAAGCGAAGATCCGACCACTCATAAATTGGTATTTAGCCAGGAAGTGAGCATTGACGATCTGCGTCAGGATCCGAATGTCAGCGTGAGTGTGACTGGACGTGATGAGCACGGTAACGCTATTACGGTTACGGACGGCAAAACTGTTGCCGTTGACACCGAAGTTTCAGCCCATATCACCGTCGATAACATCACTGATGACAACATCATCAACTTGAACGAGAGCAAAAATGCCACCACTGCCGTCACCGGTAAGGTTTCGGGTGATGTAAATCCTGGCGATCATGTCACGCTGACAGTTAATGGGCATGAATATACTGATGTGGAAGTGGATCAAAATCTCAGCTACAAGGTTGATGTCTTAACCAGTGATCTGATGCAAGGCAAGTCGGTAACAGTCGAAGTCACAGGGCATGATGCGGTTGGGAATGTCATCACCACACAAGAGACTCACGGTGTTAGTGTTGATACCAGCGCCAGTGCCACCGTCACAATTAACACGGTTTCGGGTGACAATATCCTCAGCGCGAAGGATCTTCAGTCAGGTAAAACTGAAGTGAGCGGTGTGGTGGGTGGTGATGTGGCTAAAGGTGATGTAGTAACCATTACAGTCAACCATGTACCGACTCAAGTCACCGTCATTGAGTTACCAAATATGAACGGCCAATTGGGCTACATCGCTCAAGTTAATACTTCCGATCTGCAAGCCAATCCAAATATTCATGTCTCGGTCAGTGGGGAAGATGGCGCGCATAACAGTTTCGAAGCGCATAGTGATAAGTTGCTGACAATTGATGACCATGCGAATGTCAGCCTAAATATCAATAATGTTTCAGGCGACAACGTACTGAATGCCGTCGAAAGCAATCAGCCCAAAACCGAAATTACCGGTACGGTCAGGGGCGATGTTCATGCTGGCGACAATGTGATGGTGACCGTTAATGGCAATACCATTCCCGCGACGCTTCATGAAACTGGGGGCGGTAGCTTAGCCTTTACGATTCAGGTCGACACTGTTGACCTCCTTCAGGACCAGAAAATTACTTATTCAGTAACCGGTGTTGATGAGGTGGGTAACACGGTGACTATCACCGGAGAAAACACCGTTACCATTGATCAGGTTGCTTCAAACAAAATCAATATCGGCACCATTTCGGGTGACGATAAAGTGAATATTGTCGAGCATGATGCGGGTACCACTCTGGTCACTGGGGTCGTGACGGGGGATGCACATGCGGGCGACCCTGTTACTTTGACAGTCAACGGTGTGTCTGTACCTGGCGGCGTTGTCGCCGAGGTTAATGGTAAGCTGACCTACGAAATTCCTGTTTCGACCAGCGTGTTACATGAAGGGGATAATACCGTTGTTGTGACAGTAACGGGTCATGATGCTCCGGGTAACATCGCAACTTCAACTGATACCCACACCATTACGCTTGATACACAAATTCATGCTTCTATCACTCTTGATCCGGTAGCAGGCAACGATGTTATCAATGCCGCAGAGTCTGACTCTGTTTCTGTTAAAGGCGTGGTTAGTACGGATTCCGATGCGAAGCTGGGTGATGAAGTCACAGTGACGGTGAACGGCAAGTCGTTCACGGGTGTGGTTCAGGATATTAATGGTCATCCGGGTTACGACATTCATGTGGATAAAGGGTATCTGCACGAAGGGAGCAACACCTTTGATGTGAGTATCAAAGCAACGGATGGTGCTGGAAACGAAATCACTGTTCATGCGGGACATGAGGTGCTGATGGATACGCAACTCAACGCCTCCATCACTCTGGACACGGTGGCTGGAAACAATGTCATCAATGCTGCAGAGTCTGACCATGTTTCTGTCACCGGCGCGGTGGGTAGGGATACAGATGCACAGCTAGGCAATGAAGTGACGGTGACGGTCAACGGCAAGTCGTTTACAGGTGAGATTAAAGTTATTAATGGTCATCTGGGTTACGACATTCATGTAGACAAAGGGTACCTGCACGAAGGGACAAACACCTTTGATGTGAGCGTCTCTGCGACAGATGCTGCCGGTAACGCAATCACCGTACATGACTCACACGATGTGCATGTGGATACGCAGCTTGGTGCCACCATCACGCTCGAGCCGGTTGCGGCGAACGATGTCATCAACGCCGCCGCTGCTGACCATGTTTCGGTGACCGGTACGGTGGGTACGGATTCCGATGCGAAGCTGGGTGATGAAGTCACGGTGACGGTGAACGGCAAGTCGTTTACGGGTGAAGTTAAAGAGATTAATGGCCACCCTGGTTACGACATTCATGTGGATAAAGGGTACCTGCATGAAGGGACAAATACTTTTGATGTGAGTATTAAAGCGACAGATGGTGCCGGAAACGCAATCACCGTTCATGCCGGGCACGATGTGCATGTGGATACACAGATTGGTGCCACCATCACGCTCGAGCCGGTTGCGGCGAACGATGTCATCAACGCCGCCGCTGCTGACCATGTTTCGGTTAAAGGTGTGGTTAGTACGGATTCCGATGCGAAGCTGGGTGATGAAGTCACGGTGACGGTCAACGGCAAGTCGTTCACGGGTGTGGTTCAGGATATTAATGGTCATCCGGGTTACGACATTCATGTGGACAAAGGGTACCTGCACGAAGGGACAAACACCTTTGATGTGAGCGTCTCTGCGACAGATGCTGCCGGTAACGCAATCACCGTACATGACTCACACGATGTGCATGTGGATACGCAGCTTGGTGCCACCATCACGCTCGAGCCGGTTGCGGCGAACGATGTCATCAACGCCGCCGCTGCAGACCATGTTTCGGTGACCGGCACGGTGGGTACGGATTCCGATGCGAAGCTGGGTGATGAAGTCACGGTGACGGTGAACGGCAAGTCGTTCACGGGTGTGGTCCAGGATATTAATGGGCATCCGGGTTACGACATTCATGTGGATAAAGGATACCTGCACGAAGGGACAAATACCTTTGATGTGAGTATCAAAGCGACTGACGGTACCGGAAACGAAATCACCGTTCATGCCGGGCACGATGTGCATGTCGATACACAGCTTGGTGCCACCATCACGCTTGAGCCAGTGGCAGGGAACGATGTCATCAATGCCGCAGAGTCTGATCATGTTTCTGTTAAAGGCGTGGTTAGTACGGATTCAGATGCAAAACTGGGTGATGAAGTCACGGTGACGGTGAACGGCAAGTCGTTCACGGGTGTGGTTCAGGATATTAATGGTCATCCGGGTTACGACATTCATGTGGATAAAGGATACCTGCACGAAGGGAGCAACACCTTTGATGTGAGTATCAAATCGACTGACGGTGCCGGAAACGACATCACCGTTCATGCTGGTCATGAAGTGCTGATGGATACCCATCTCAACGCCACCATCACCCTGGACACGGTGTCAGGCAACAATGTTATCAATGCCGCAGAGTCTGACCATGTTTCTGTCACCGGCACGGTTGGCAGGGATGTCGATGCACAACTGGGCAATGAAGTGACAGTGACTGTCAACGGCAAGTCGTTCACCGGTGAGATTAAAGTAATTAATGGCCATCTGGGTTACGACATTCATGTAGACAAAGGGTACTTGCACGAAGGGAAAAATACCTTTGATGTGAGCGTCTCTGCGACGGATAAAGCTGGTAACGCAATCACCGTTCATGACTCACATGATGTACTGGTGGATACCCACGCTGACGCTAAGATCACTATCGATAAAGTGACAGGTGATAACCACATAGACTCGCATGAAGCGCATCATCATGTGACTCATATTACCGGCCAGGTTGATAGTTCTGATGTAAATGCCAACGATCATATGAACGCCACTATCAATGGCAAACATTATGACGTGACATTGCACGAAGATAATGGGCACTTGACCTACGACATTCCGGTAAATACCGCCGAACTTCATGCTGGTAAAAATAACGTGGATGTTTCCGTTGCTGCTCACGATGAGCATGGCAACACCAACGTGTTCCATCAAAAGGCTGATATTACGATGGATGCTCCATCCCATCACGGCAAGCATGACGTGGATATTGCTGACAAATCACTCCATGCTGCTAATGCACCTTCTCACGATCATGGATTAAGCAACTTGTTTGGTGATGACAATGACTCGTTCTCCTTTAATCTTGCCCATGATTCGAAAGGTCATCACGGCGATGAAGGTCTGAAGGTCTTTACTGGCAAAGAGAGTGCTCATTTCGACAAAGTTGATCTCAGCGATTTGGCTCATGAGCTGCACGAAGGCACGGATATTGCGCAGATGATTAAGGTTGTTGAGCATGGCAAGGGCAGCGCTGCCGATGCAGTTGCTCCAGCGCCGGCTGTTCCTGGGCATACCGGCGATGCACATCATGCCGGCTATGACTCAGCTGGTTCTGCGACCCATTCACTGGATCACTTAATCCCAAAGCCTGAGCAGTTCCACTCATAATTGAGAGTCACCGCCCTTTACCGGGCGGTGATATCACATGCACTTAAAAGGTATTGAAAATGTATTACGTTCAACGTAATGAAGAAGGCCAGTTAACACGGGTTGAAAGCGAGCCGTTTAGCGGCATGACGGGTGAGATTTTCTCACAGACTCCGGAGATTGCAGCCTGGAACAGCGCCCGTGATGTGGTTGATGGGACTTTACAGAATCGAGAGTTGCTTCAGCGAAGCGACCTGGAAATGGTCCGCGTTCTGGACGATCTGATTTTTTTGCTGATTCAAAAAGGCGTGATAACCATTACTGATTTGCCAGCAATGGCACAGGTTAAGCTGATGAATCGTGCGCAGGCGCGCCAGGGATTGGGTGGGTTAGAGGATTTATTAAACTCTGACGACCAGGGCATCTTCTAAATAGCCGTCATATTTCGAGCTGCTTCTGCGTTGACTGCGTTCACAAACCCCAGTCACTTACTTTTGTAAGCTCCTGGGGATTATGCGGCCCATCCATGGGCCTTACCCCTTTGGGGACGCTGCAAGCAGCGTTCAAATTTGTTCCAGACAAATTTGTTGCTCTCTTGCCGCCTTGATGCAACTCGAACTATTTAGGCTACGCATTAGTGAACGCGTTTAATGGTTTGTAGGGTGGATAAGCGAAGCGTCATCCACCATTTTTTTACTGCTTAAAACGGAGCTGGTTCACCCAACAACTGCCCCATCGCACCATAAATCCCCACCTCTTGCAGCACTCGCAGTTCACCTTCGGTTTCTACTCGCTCGGCAATCAATGGTAGATCAATGTTGTTTGTCGCACCGTGTAACACGTCAATAAACAATCGCTTATCGTTTTCAATATCAATATGGCGGATATAGCTGGAGTCGATTTTCAGATAAGCCAGGCCCCATTGTGACAGGTGGCCAATCATATCGAAGCGACTACCGAAGTGTTGCAGGCCCAGGCCACAGCCATAATGATTCAGCGACTTGATAAATACTTCCATCTGCTCAGGTTCTGGCAACTGGTTTTCATCCAGCTCCAGAATTAAGCGGTTGGCAAGCTGCGGGCTTTGCTTCAGTGGGCTAAGGAGCTGTTTGATACTCGCTTCATTCGCCAGTGAATTTCCGGACAAGCTGAGCGCCAGATAGCCTGGGTAGCTTTTCAACTGCTTCAGGGTCAGGCTCAACATCACCTGGTCAAGACGTTGGCTCCAGCCAAAGCGGTGAATCCATGGCAGGAAGCGGCCGGCGGTAATGCTGTTGCCGTTTTCATCCACGATGCGCGACAACACTTTGTAATGAATAATTTTCTGTGTATTTTTACAATCGACAACCGGCTGGAAGAATAACTGGAACTGCTCTTTACTCAACGCATTTTCAAGGCGAGTAAACCACAGATGTTGGTCTTCCAGGGCGGCGTCAGTTTGTACCACAGGCAGGAAGTTAGTCTGATGCGTGGTATGCGTTTCTGATTCCGTCAGCGCGCGGTCAGCCTGAACAATCAGCGACTGTGCTGAATCGCCGTAGCTAAACGGCACCATTCCTGTATGTGCGACAGGGTTCATGTCTGACATACCGGTGGCATAGAATGCGGCAAGCTGCTGATTGAGCGAGTTTTGCAAATTCAGCATTTCATTATGTGTGACACCCGGGCAGAGCAGGGCGAATTCACCACCACGGATACGCGCAAGAATACTGTCTGAACCGGCGTATTGGTTTCTCACCACATTCATCATATCGGCAACATGTTTGAGCAGGTTGTCAGTATGCGGGCCGCCAAAACGTTGGTTCAAGCCACCCAGATCCTGAATACGCAGTAACAGTAAATATCCTGATGCGGTTTCTTCGTCGCTTAAACGTGTTTGCATCTGCATATCGAAAGCACGGCGGTTAGCAATACCTGTCTGGCTGTCGATATAGGCTTCATTGTGCAGGCGTTCACTGTGCTCAGCTTGATCTTCAAATAGCGTTTTGAGTTTGGTGACCATCAGGTTCATGGCTTCAACTACACGGCGCAGTTCTGGGGTTTTCGGTAAGTCGATCTGAGTCAGATATTCACGACGAGTAATAGCTTGCGATTGTTTAACCATGTAATTGAGCGGGCGTAACTGGCGGCGTAATAGTGCAGCACCTGCCAGAATACACACGACGCTACAGGCCAGCATCCACAGAAGGTTCGCCAGCGTGCTTTGCCACAAACGCTTAATCGCAAACACTGGGTTGCTTATCACCTCAACACGGGCTGCTTGTTGCCAGCCGCGCATAATGGTTGCTTCTGCGGGTTGCGGAGAGACATTGACCAACGAGACAAACCAGGCTGGAACCTCAGGTACGGACAAAGAGGCGGTGCGCTCAAGAATAGTTTTGCCGCTAGCTTGATCGATAACACGGATAGCATCGTAATAACCGCTATCAAAAATCGAGCTGACCATCAGTTCGATCATCGCGGGATCGTCAACGTGCGGAGTGAGTGATAGGCCCAGTGCGGTTGCAGCATCCTGCGCATGTGAAAGCAGCTGATTATTGTACTGCTCTCGAGAACTTTCGAGATTAACAATAAAACTGCCGCTGAATATAATCAGCATAAAAAGAAAGATAGCTATAAGAAGCTGTTTGAAAAGAGACACAGGCTATTTCCTATTCATCAATCGGGAAACCCTCTTCCCGCATTTTTTTCAACACATCCTGCCAGCGAGAAAGGCGCTTACTATCCCCGACACGTTTATTATTCTGACTTCCTGGTAACCACAGACCGTTATCATTGAAGGAATACACAGGTAATAAATCCGTACGCTTGGTTGCAGGTAAAATGTTATCCGTCAAACTATCAAGTACTATCGGTATTGCATCGGGTGTTTCGTACCAGGTTAATACCATATGGGCTTTATCAAGTCGTAAGGCTTTAACGTAGGTAATACGCAGCTTTTCTCCTGAAACACCTAGCTGACGTAATGTGAAATATTTAGCGATGGCGTAGTCTTCGCAATCTGCTTCCCCTTTTCGAAGGGATTCTATCGGTGTCGCCCAGTAGTCAATTACGTGCCAGATATCAATATCTTCACGATAGTGCAGCTTCTGGTTAAAAAAGTGATTCACTGCACTTAATTGTTCAGACTCACTTTTGTTTCGCTGCTCAAGCAGCAACTGCTGCCAGTCATCAATTCGCTGCCCGGCGTCAATAGGTGCAGGGCCATACAGTTTGTCGGTGCGTTGTTGAATGGTGGTGAAATCCCATGCAGCACGTAGCGAGTTTCCCGCCAATAACAACAACAGCATGCCAGAAAATATGAAATGCGTAGCGAGTCTGGTATGCAAAAATTTCCTGACTGAGTTCAATTACACGTCCACATCGAGGCGCTTAATGTTGAGTATTCTGCGTGTTTTTCATGACCACTTTTTGCGCCAGCCATTTACTGGTTAGTTGAGCATTGAGTGGTGATTCGAATATTTGGCCCAGTGTTTTGTCGACAAAAGCCACAAACAGTGGGTCTTCTTTTCTCATCATAAGGGCATATTTCATTTTATCACCAACAACCTCAGACGAAACGGTGAAATCTTCAGGGTGTTCACTTTGGTTGATATACGGATAAGCCAGAATATCATCTAATATTAATGCGGCTGTACGTTTTTGCATCATCATATCGAAAGCATCTTCCACAGTATCTGAAGTCACAATCGAAAGGCTAAGATTTTTTTCGCGATTAATCCTGTTCAATTCTAATAGGTCTTTAGAGCCGCGCGGCACAGCAATGGCTCTGCCTTTTAAATCATTAAGAGATTTAATATTATTAGTGCGGAGGGAGATGATTCGCATGTTTGCAACAAAGTAATCAACCGAAAAAGAGACGCTGTTTTGGCGCTCAGGTGCAACAGTGTTAACGCTGCAATCTAAATCAATCTTACTGGAGTTTAGTGCAGAGACACGCTCGGTAAATAAAATGGGAATATAATGAATAGCAAGTTTTTTGATACCCAGACTTACTCGTAATTGATCAGCAATCATATTACACAGTTCAATGGTGTACCCCGTGACTTTGCCATCGCTATCGCGGAATGAAAACGGCTCAAGCTGGCGATAGCCTATGTTTATCGTACTGCTCGATTTAATATGATCCAGCGTAACCGATTTTTGTTCTGCGGATAGTTGCTGGGATACCATGGAAAATGGTAACAAGATCAACGCGCTGAACAGATACTTAATCTTAAGATTAAATGAATTTTTCATTTTAGTTCGCATGGGTTGATGTTGATACAATTAATGCTTTTAGCGCATCCGACATGGGAATATTGAGATTTATCGACTTAGGCGGTATGGGGGACATAAACCAGTGTTGATAAAAACGCGGAAAGTCTTTACTGATGAGAATTGAACGCATGGCATCATCGATAAAGTTTTTAAATTCCCGGTCATTTAACGGCAGGAGCAAGCCTGCAGGTATCGGCTGGCTAAACACCTCATCCGATATTTCGAACTCATCAGGATTAGGGGATTGGGTCATCATACCTTTAAGTAGCACGTAGCTTGAAATTAATGCAGGTAATTCCCCCGATTCAAGGCTCTGAAATGCTGCATTGTTATTATTTTCTAGCTCTATATTGAGATTGAGTTCGTTCACATTATTAAGTTGATGCAGTTGCTCAACATAGATTGTGCCACTTTTCACTAGCACACTGTGGCCGGCTAAATCTTCGATTGTGTCGGTGTGATTATTTTTTCGTGTGATAAAGCGTGTGCTGGAAAAGAAGAAGGGGAGGGTAAACTCTGCTTGTTGGTGGCGTAACTCTGAATAAAATGCCGGAATGCACATCATATCCGTCGCGTGGTTTTTGATTAAAACAAATTGTGAGGCAGTGCTACTTTTGACCCAGCGAACTTTCAGATCTTTTAGTTTTAATTTTACTTTAAGTGCATCAACGATTTTATTACAAATATCTATGGAGTAACCCGCTGGATGCTGGGACTCAACATACGAAAATGGGAAAGCATCATCTTGATAGCCGAGCGTGATGGTTTTTGTCTCGGCTATCCTGTCCAGGGTTGGTTTACTATGAATGTTATGCGCCCGGCACAGCGGGCTTATCAAAAGCAATAGAGCAATGGCCAGATACGAGTTTCTACAAAACCATGGCTTATTCAGCATTGCAAACCTCGCCATCAATGACTTTATTACCAAAGGTTGGCTCCAGATCTTTTTCTGGCAACGGTCGACTGTAATAGTACCCTTGTACGTTTTGGCAGGAAATACGTCGTAAAATAGTCCGCTGCTGTTCGGTTTCGACACCTTCAGCCGTCACACTCATGCCATATTTCTGGGCAAACTGAATCAGCATCACGACCAGATATTGACTGGCACTTTCTTGTTCCAGTTTCATAATCAGCGTGCGGGCGATTTTTATGCGTGTGAATGGATAAATAAGCAGGTAATCCAATGCTGCGTACCCGGTACCAAGGTCATCCATTGCAATTGAGATGCCCATCTCGCGAATGCTATTAAAGACGGGTAGTGCGATAGACTGATCCAGTTTTTCGGATTCAGTGACTTCGATTTCAAGGCGGTTTGCCGAAAGGCCACTTTGTTTCAGCGCATCAACAATAATATCCAGCAAGCCTGGGCTATGAAGTTGATAGGCCGAGATATTGACCGCAACTTTTATTGATTCCGGCCATTTGGCCGCAGCCATACACGATTGGCGAATAATCCACTCGCCCAAGCGTATAATCAGACCTGATTCTTCAGCAATATTAATGAAGTAATCAGGGTATATCAGACCTTTGGTTGGATGATTCCAACGAATAAGCGATTCATAACCACAAACAGTTTCATTTTCCAAATCGACAATCGGCTGGTAGTGCAGCACAAACTCATTGTTATCGATGCTATTAATGATTTCCTGGTTCACAAACACACTGTTGGTGTGCTTCATCATCATGCCATCTTCAAAGAAGTGGTAGCAGCCACGGCCACTGTGTTTTGAGGCATACAAGGCCAAATCGGCATTAATCATTAATGTTGTCGCGCTATTACCCTGAGAAGGGGCCGTGACAATACCGACGCTGCAACTGATCGCAAAAGAGTTGGTGCCGTAGGTAAATGGAATGCTTAATGCACGGACAATTTTTTGCGACAGCGCGGCGGCTTCCTGATTATTGTCAGACTTCACGCTTTGCAGAATTGCGAACTCATCACCGCCCAAGCGGGCAGCAAAATCCATTGGCCCTAACAGCAGTGATAGACGTTGCGCCACGCCAATAAGTACTTCATCCCCTGCCGAGTGGCCGAAGGTATCGTTTACCGGTTTAAAGTTATCAAGGTCAATAAGCAGAAGGTTGAATAGTTGACCATTCTGATTCACTTCGCGGATGCACTTATCAAGAGCCTGGCTAAAGGAGGCGCGGTTCGGGAAGCCGGTCAGTGAATCATGGTGAGCCATGTACTCCATTTTTTGCGACATCTCCTGCATTTTTTGCAGGTAATCTCGTTCAACCATCGCTACGCGCAGTTTTTCAATTGCTGAAGCAAGCCTCCCGATTTCGTCATCCTGGTCCAGGTATGGAGTAATCAGATCGGTTTGTTCGTGTGCAATGCGGGTCAATGAGTTTATAAGCACTGGTACCGGGCGGAACAGGCGGCGCATAAAGATGGTCACAAGCGCCAGAGTGCACAATAAAATCAATGCCAGAATGACAAAGGTCTTCTTCAGCATGGCGTCATAAGCCGCATACAATTGGCTTTTATTACCAATACTGCTGATTAAGCTGCCAAGTATTTCACCTGATGGCGCAAGGATTGGAACGGCGCTAATAAAGCACTCTTTTCCATTAATAGTGGCAAAGCCAATGTAATAGTTCACCAGAACGTCTGTGGCTCTTTGCCCTTTGAAGGTGATTTTTGATTCTGGTGATTCCGAATTATTGCTGATGCCCTGAAAGCCTTTTTCCGGCGTATAAAGGAAAAGCCATGTTGGATTGCGGGTTTGTACTGAGGCGAGCGCCAGCACATCGACTGGGTTATAACCGGTCTGGATGACAGAGTCCGGATCACCGAGTTTGTGCTCCGAGACAATTCGCGTGATTTGCCCCGTAGGGCTCGTTCCTACAGCAACATTGGTATACACGTTACGTACAATGTAAGTCATTATCTGAGCATTCGCTTCAGCCTGGTGAACCCATTGCTGGTACGAGAAACTATCAATCAGGCCCCAACCAGCACATGCACCCGCACCAAACGCAATCAGAACTCCAGCCAATAAGAATTGGGTGACTTTCCCCGCGATAGAATGGTGCCAACCTTTTACGCTTTTAAGCGCGAAAAAATTTTTAGCCACAGATTGTTAGTTTCCTAATGAACGCGAATGACTCATGAATTAAAGATTTGGTATTAACTCATTGCTATATATTGTCTGGTTGTTGCTTTTATGTGAGTTTTTTTATGAAGTGTGTCAGACGTTGCGTCAACAATAATGAACTATTGTGTAACATTATTGATGATTATATTTATAAAGGAAAAATGACGCGCCGGGACTATAGTTAACCCAACAGGTCAAGTCAATCATAAAGAATGTACATTAAACACTAATTTAAGTATTGATTGATCCTCTTTAACATTCCAGTTAAATAAACACTTTCAGCACTGCGAGATATTGTCCTTCATTCAACATAATAACCTTTTATCTTATTAATAATAAATAGTTATATTTTCAATTATTTCATACTGTTATGTTACATTTTTACTGTTGAATTTGATGCTTTTTGATATCTCATGATGTCCATTTTTACATATAAATGGCTGTTCTTTTTTGTTCGAAAAGTGAATACAATTAAAGGGTAGCTTGAGGGTGGTTATGGTTTTACCTTTCGCTAGTCGCCAATAATATTAAAGTTATTAAGGGTGGTTGTTAATTATTTGTTTGTGCGGGTTTTGGCATAAAAATGTGCGTGTTATTTTTAGCTAGTATAAATGTTAATTAATTACGGCTTTTGTTTTATTTCATAATATCTACCGCAAGATTCTTGCCCATTTAGCAATACATTCACCAAACCACATAAATAATTTACAAAGCATACTCAACGGGTTAAACACTTGGACTCTACAGCGAGCAATAGTACAGCGTATACCAATAAACGGTGGATTTTACCGCTGGTACTCCCGTGTCTGCTTTACTTACTGGCGCAACTACTTAGTAGTCATCGGTTTTTTGAAAACCAGGTATTGGTAGTGTATGACCTGAGATTAGCGGCTCTGACGGCTTTGCTTGTGTTGTTTGGCTACAGAGTCATTGCAGGGGTTACTCTGCTTGCCGTTTACACATTGATATACCGGCCAGAACCTGAAATCTATGACCTGTTTTGCTATCAGTCCGCAGCACTGATCAGTTACTACCTTTATAAACAGAGTACAGGCTGGCGGAGTGCGGCAAGTTTTGGGCGTATAAAACTCACTACCAAAAGAATTATCTGGCTATGTGTTTGTAATGTTTTGCTAAACACCGTTATGAGTGAAGTGATTTGTCTATTTACGACCTATCACACCGGCACAAAAATGGTCTTTGATCATGTTTTCAATGCGGAAACTCTGGTCAGAATACAAGGGATGATGAACGGGTGTGTTACCGGCATTCCCCTGTTTTATACAGTGTTAAGGATTATTTGCCGTCCGAAGTATTGGTTTACTTGCGTAAGGACGATGAAGGCTCAGTTTTCTGCAGACGTGAGTCTTTCCCACTTTACCGCGTGGTCGGTAGTGCTGATTGCTCTGATGTACTGCCTGAACACTCCTTACCAGGGCTCGGTCTTATTCACGTTTTATAGCCTGATTTTAATCTTCCCGCTCATGCTGTGGAGTTCTGTTCGTATCGGCTATGTTTTCACGGCACCGGTCTGGACCGTGATGATGATCGTGCTGGCGAAGAACAACGCAAATTATATCGCGCTAAATGATGACTTCATGCTTCATCAGATGTTGGTTTCAACAGTCATTTTTATCTTTACCCTGACTATTGTCATTATGGGCGTTCTGGCGAGATTCAATACGTTACGCTTCGAGCAGTTGCTACATATGGGGCTCACAGACCCTATGACTAACATGCCTAATCTCCGGGCATTAAAAGCCGATGTAAAAGAATCCCCGAACTCTACGGTTTGCCTGATACAAGTTCCTGAAGTGGATCTGTTTGCCCGGCGCTATGGCACGCACTTTCGCGCCAGATACCAGAAAAAACTAGGCGAAACGCTGCGTACAAAGCTCAATGCCAACGAAAAGGTGTACTACCACGCGGGCTATGGTCTGTTGCTGAAACTCGAGCAGCCAAGCTGGGGAAGACTCAGCATTCTTTACAGAGCAGCGAATACGTTTCGTTATTCCCACAATAACCAGCAACTCGGTTTTCGTAGTGGGCTTGGCTATTGCCGTGCGACACAATTTTCCGACGACATTTACAGCCTGACAGGAAAGCTGGGTATCGTTTCCGGGCTATCGGTGGTGAGCGGTAAGCCTGAAAACCTCGAAGCACAGACCAGTCGCGCAATTGAAAACCATATTGTTGGCCGAACTGATATTCGTACAGTCTTACAGAGAACGCTGGATAACGATGCATTTGTCTTAATGGCTCAGCCTATCGTCAGTACCCGTGGCGAAGAGCGGTATCACGAAATACTGCTGCGAATGCTGGATGAAGAAGGTCGCTTTATTCCGCCGGATCGCTTCCTGCCGGTAGCAACTGAGGCGGGCCTGGCACCAGAAATTGATTTATGGGTGATTAAGAACACCTTAAAAAATATGCAGTTGTACCCTGACCGCTGTTTTTCAATCAACCTGACGCCGGTAACTATTTGTCGCGCAAGCTTTGTTAATAATGTTCAGCTATTGCTAACGCAGTTCGGGGTCGATCCACATAGGATCATCTTTGAAATTACCGAAGCGGACGCATTGTCTGATACTGAGCAGTCACAAAATACGGTGCGCTCGCTCAAAAGTCTGGGATGCCGGATAGCGATTGATGACTTTGGCACGGGTTTTTCCAGCCATGCTCGTTTAAGAGATGTCAGCGCAGACATTCTGAAAATAGATGGTTCTTTCATTCGTGAAATTACCGAGAACGAACTCAGCCGCTACATTGTTGAGTCGTTTTGTCATGTAGCAAGAATGAAGAATATGCAGGTCGTTGCTGAATATGTTGAAAATGAAAAAATTCAGCGGTGCCTGGAAAAAATGAACGTTGAATGGCTACAGGGCTATCACTTAGGTAAGCCTGTGCCTTTACTGACGTTGGTATGAAATGGCTGTGAAAAATCACTTTCTTTGGAATGATTTTTCTGGCCCTTACGCTCGCGTGTCCAGTGAGTACTGCACGTAGCAAGATATTAATTCGGCATTAATTTCACATTATCTAGATCACTGGAATCTCATGCATAAATTCTTAAACATGCAGCAACCTGCGGAAGCTGACGCCTTAGCTACTACGGAAAAATTTCTGACATCATGGCTGCATAAGTTGCAAATCGGTGTCGCCATGAAGTTGGGCCTGATGCTGGTTTCATGCATTGCTGTGTTGTTGGTTGGTGCATCCTTCCTGCTTTCGTCTTACCTGGCGACTCAGCTGCAAGATAATGCTCTGGAAGTTCTGCGTTCCAATACACGGATTTTCCACAATAACATCAACACTGAATACAAAAGGGTCCTGCGGGACGCTGAGCGTTATAGCAACGTATATATTAACAATTACCAGAATATGTCCCCGGCTCCGCTGCGTTCACTGGATGAAACTGCGCTTAAAGCTTTATTAAGTGATACCAATATTAATTCCCACTTCACTGAGTTAACCAGCGTATTCGCTTCCACCTTAGTGCGTGAAGGCGATCAGTTTGTGCGCGTTTCTTCGACCTTGCAGGGTAAAGAAGGAAAGATTGCCACTTCTACCGTTCTGAGCCATGACAACCCTGCATATGCTGCGTTAATCAAAAACAAACCCTTCTCTGGTGTAGTGGTGATTTACGGAAAACAGTTCATCAGCCACTACGAACCGATTGCCGATAAATTCGGCCAGGTTGTTGGGGCGGTGGCAATTGGTTTTGACGTTAAACTTGCTTTGCAGCCGGTCATTAAAGAACTGTTAGCGGTACACATCGGCGAGGGAGGTTACGCATACGTGCTGGATGCTGGATTTAGTCCTGGTACGATGGTCGCGCACCCGACTCTGGTGAATCAGCATGTTGAGAACCTCACCGACGCCCATGGTTATAAGCGTTACGCCGATATCTTAGCGCGTAAAAACGGCACGATTTATTACGAAACCGTCAGTGGATATGGTGCTGCTCCTCGCAAAAGAGTCGCGGTGTTCGAATATATTGATGGGATTAACTGGATCATCGCCACTACCAGTTATGTTGATGATGTTGCTCGCAGCAGCAACCTGGTACGCAATAGCCTGCTGCTTTTCAGCTTGCTGCTGATGCCAGTGATTTTGCTGTTGATTGCCGGAACCAGCCGAATCCTGATTTCCAAGCGCTTGAAGAACGTATTGAAAATTTCACAAGCGATTTCTCAGGGTGATCTCACCGTTGATATTCGTATCGATCATAAAGATGAAATCGGTGATTTGCTGAGCGCCAACGAAAAGATGCGGGCTTCTTTGCATGCACTGGTTGGCGGCGTTGTGTCCCATGCCCATCACGTACATGAAGCGGCACTAAAAATTACTGAGGCTGTTGATGGCCAGGCTTCTACTAGCGTTGAAACCTCTTCTTCGGTAGCAGAAATCACCTCGACCATGGAAGAGTTGTCAGCTTCTTCTACGCAGATTGCTGAGCATTCTCGCGCAGTGGTAGACATTGCCAATGTGACTCTTGATGACTGCAACAAGGGCTCCGATTCGATGGGTGAATTGCTCACTCGTATGTCTGATATCGACAACGACAACCAGCAAAGCATGCGCGAAATTATGATGCTGGGTAACAAGTCTAAAGAGATTAGCCGCGTGATGGTTATCATCAACAACGTTGCTGACCAGACTAAACTCATTGCCTTTAACGCGGCTCTGGAAGCTTCTAGTGCTGGCGAGTCCGGTAAACGTTTCTCAGTGGTTGCTGCAGAAATTCGCCGTCTGGCAGACTCAGTGACTGAATCGACCTTTGAGATTGAGAACAAAATCAGCGAAATCCAAAACTCGATTAATCGCCTGGTCCTTAACGCAGAGAAGGGCAGCAATAGCATTAAAGCGGGCACTAAAGCCTGTAAAGTCAGCGCCGACCGCTTACATGACATAGTAGCAACTGCTGAACAAACCTCTACCGCGGCCATGCAGATTTCTTTGTCTACTCAGCAACAGAAAACGGCAAGTAATCAGGTGGTTATGGCTTTGCGCGAAATCGTAGTTGCCAGCAATTACACCTCTCAATCAATTAAAGACATTCTGTCCATCAGCCAGGATATGACTCAGTTATCCGAAGAGTTGAACCAGGCCTCAGGGTCTTTCAAATTGACGGATAGACCTGATGAACAGGCCTAAAATTCGGGTGCTGATCGTCGATCATGGCAGCGTGTCGCGCAATGATCTGACTAGACAGCTTGAGAGCAATAAAAACATAGTGGTCGTAGGCCAGGCTGTGCATCGCGAACAAGCGGCGAGCCTGGTTCAAAAGATGGCTCCGCAACTTCTGGTGCTGACGTTAGGTGCGCCAGGTCCGGAAAACGTCGAAACCGTTGAAACGATTATGGCCACTTGCGCGATCCCTATTATGGTGATGCGTTACTATCCCGATGCGCAGTGGGATGCGGAGTTCATCACGCGTGGTGCCCTGGCTGTGGTAAACAACCAGGGTGAGTCGGCACAGGCGACTAAAGCGTTGCATCGCCAGGTTGAGATGTTGGTCGGTGTTAAGGTTATTCGCCATATCCAGGGGTTGCGTCAGCATTCCGAGGCTGCGTCGACAAATAATACTCTGACAAATAGCACGCCAGCGTCAGTCATTGCCGATACGTATCATCGTCAGTGGCCTTATGTGCTAGCAATCGCCTGCTCAACGGGTGGGCCGCAGGCGCTTAGCAAATTACTGCAGGCACTGCCTGCAGATTTTCCATGCCCAATTATTATTGCGCAGCATATTGCTGACGGCTTTGCCAAAAGCATGGTTGAGTGGCTGGATAGCGTCACTGAACTCCAGGTGCAGTTAGCCCAGGAAAATGATGTGTTATGTGCCGGCCACGTTTATATCCTGCCTCCTGAGCACCATCTGGTGGTCAAAAAGTATCATCGTTTGGCTGTTATTCCTCGCAAGGCGACAGATGTTTACCATCCTAGCTGCAATTTGCTGCTGGAGTCTGTGGCTGAAGTTTATGGTGAAAAAGCGGTAGGACTCATCATGACGGGCATGGGTAGCGATGGATGCCGTGGCATCGAGGCTATCTTCCATAATGGCGGTAAAACGCTGGCGCAGGATGAAGTTTCTTCCGTCGTATTTGGTATGAATAAATTCGCCATCGACAAAAACGTCGTTCATAAGACACTTCCGCTGGAAAAACTTGCTGGTGCTTTGTTGGCTATGGCTCGTCTTGGGCAATCTGAGGGCAAACTGCCATGATCCCAAATATTGCGGCCTTTAAAACACTCATCAAGGATAGAGTGGGTCTGCATTTTTTTAATGGCATGGAAGGATTGCTTAATGCGGCATTGCAGCAGCGCATCTCTGAGCGCGGAAAAGAGAGCTTTGAAGAATACTATGAGATCCTCTGCGTCTCGACTGACGAATTCGATAAGCTTCTTAGCCTACTGACGATTAACGAAACGTACTTTTTCCGTGAGCCGGATGTGCTGGATATCATTTGCGATAAGCTGGTGCCGCGCATTCTTGAGCAACGCAGTGGCCCGGTGCGCATCTTAAGCGCAGGCTGTTCTTCGGGCGAAGAAGCTTACTCTCTGGCAATAAAGCTCCATCAGAAATACCACGATAAATTCATCGACAACGTTGAGATTCACGGCTGCGATATCGATACCAAAATTCTGGAAAAGGCTCGTGCAGCAATTTACTCCAGTTACTCTTTCCGTGGTGTCGATCCTTTATTGCAGCAAAGCTATTTCACACGCAACGGTAACCAGTTCCAACTGCATGATGTGATTCGTAATAAGGTGAAGTTTCACCGCGCGAACATTGTTAAAGAACAGCTTCAACCCACATTCGATATTATTTTGCTGCGTAACGTCTCCATCTACTTTGATGTCGAAACGCGCCGAGCACTGCATTTTAACCTGCTGAACATGCTGCAACCGGAAGGGGCGCTGTTTTTTGGTAACGCTGAAACGCTGGCTAATAATTTTGGCATCCTGAAGCTTAAACAAGAGTTCGGGAATTTCTACTTCTGCCAACCTAAAGCGGCGCGTACTCAGACTCCGGCAGTCAATGTACGACCACGTATTATTACTCCGGTTATTCCGGCCGCCGCACCTTTCATTGACGCTCCGGTTCCTTCCGCGCAGCAGTGTGATAGCTGGATTAAAAAAGCACTCGCCTGCGTTGCTGACAAACGCTTTTCTGAAGCAGAAGAGCTGATAGGTCAGGTGTTGAATAGCGACATTCATAATCTGGAAGCGCTGGTTATTAAAGGTGCCATTGCACTGGAGAAATGTGAGTTCGAGCAAACGGCTTTAAGTGCGAAACACGTGCTTGAGCTGGATGAATGGTCTGCGGAAGCGAAAATGCTACTTGGTTTGGCAATGATGTGGCAGCAGCATACCCAACAGGCGATTGCCTGGTTTAAACAGGTTGTTTATCAACAGCCTGGCTACTGGCCTGCCCATTACTACCTGGCGGAAATGTATCGACAAAGCGAGTTGTACCGCCCGGCTCAACGGACTTATCGCATTACTCTTCAATTACTCAACGCCGAAATGAGCAATACCGGCAACGCCACCGCATTGCGGCTGCCGCTGTCATTTCCGAGTAATTCTTTTCGTTTTCTTTGTGAACATCAGCTGGCGCAGTTCACCACTCAGGATGGGCAATAGAGAACCGTATGGCTATCGATCTTAAAAAATTTGTGCTGCGCTTTATTGATGAAGCAAACGGCCATTTACATACCGTAAAAGAGGGGGCGTTCCTGCTCTCATCTGGTCAAAATACCGACGCACAAATCGGAGAGATGTTCCGTGCGGCACATACCCTGAAAGGGGGCGCGCGAATGCTGAAATTGCAAAGCATCGCCGATGTCACCCATCAGCTTGAAGAGATATTAAGCGAGCTACGAGATAAGAAACTCGAGCCTAACCAAAGCCTTGGTACATTAATTCTTCAGGCTTGTGACTACATTTCAAACCAACTGGCACAACTGTCGGCAAGTGAAGGTAATAACCAGTTGCCTCCGGCAGATGTTGCATTGTGCGAGCAGTTAGCCCGCGCCAGCCGTGGAGAAATGGGCACAGAAGCTGATGAAGTGGTTAAAGCCCCGCTAGAAAAACCGGCCACTTTGCCATCGCTCGAAGTATTAGATGGTGGCTTAAAACAGGCCGGTTCGGTTCGCGTTAAGCTCGAAAAACTCGATGACCTGATTAACATCCTCGGTGAAGTTGTCGCCAGTCATGACCGTCTCGAGCAGCAAGTACACACGTTAGTCAATCTTGGGCCGCGGCTGGCACAAATGGATGTCGAACAACTGCGCAAGCAGGTTCTGCAATTCAGCCGCAAGCTAAAAGATGATTTCCAGGTTCAACATCTCCAGATGCATGAACTTTATGATGTTGCCACCACCATTCGTATGCTTCCGGTGTCGATGCTGTTTGAACCGGTCTCAATGCAGGTGCGGGAACTGGCATCCTCCCTGAATAAGCAGGTGGACTGCCGTATTTTGGGTGGTGAAGTAGAGATCGACAGGCAATTAATCGACAGACTCTCTGAGCCTTTAACCCACTTGCTGCGTAATGCCGTTGATCATGGTCTTTGCGAAGCACCAGAACGGTTGGCTGCCGGAAAGTCGGCGCGTGGCACCATCACCCTGACCACTCAGCAAGACGGGCGCGGTATTTTGCTGCGTGTGGAAGATGATGGCCGTGGCCTGGATTACGCGGCGATTCGCGCTAAAGCGGTGGCTCGTGGTTTGGTTGATGCGGCTGTGGTTGATCAGCTTTCAGAGCTGGAATGTAACGAGCTTATTTTCCACCCGGGTTTCTCAACCAGCAAGATTGTCACTGAATTATCCGGCCGTGGTGTGGGCCTGGATATTGTTCGCAAGACTATTGTGACTGATTTACAAGGCACGCTTCAGGTCCATAGCCGTCCTGGGCAAGGCACCACCTTTATTATCAGGCTGCCCATTTCTCTGGCAATGATGCGCATTTTGCAGTTTGAACAGCAGAACCATCTTTTTGGGGTTGCTGCGCAGTACGTCGTTGAAGTGGTTAAATATTCTCGTGATGAAATTCGTGATATTGCCGGGAGACCGGCAATTATTCTGCACAACGAATTTATCCCGGTTATCTCCGCGGCTGAAATACTGCGTATCAACGACAGGCCTGGAGTACATAACTCATCGGCCTCTAATGCGAATGACTTGCTGCTTATTATCATTCAGAACCAGTTTGGCAAGATGGCGATGCTGGTGGACAGCTTGCTCGATGAACGCAGCATGATGATTAAGCCTCTGCCGAAGCATATGCAGCAGCAGTCGCTAGTCTCTGGCATGGTTCTAAGCCCCGACAATCAACTGGTCAGTATCTTGCAAGTTCCAGTTTTAATGGAGATGGCACAAAAACAAGGGCAGCCACGGACCGCTGCACCTAAGCCACAAGTTCGACAGAACTCATGGCATGTGCTGATCGTCGATGACTCATTGAATACGCGTGAAATTGAGAAAAACGTTCTGGAAGCACACGGTTATCAGGTCACGCTCGCCGAAGATGGATTCTCGGGGTTACAAAAAGCGCGTTTAACACAGTTTGACGCAGTATTGACGGACGTAGAAATGCCTGTGATGGATGGATTCTCGCTCACTAAAGCATTGCGTGCCGAAGATAATTACCAACATATTCCGATTATTATCGTGACTTCACGGGCTAAAGAAGAAGATCGCCGCCGAGGGATCCAGGTGGGTGCGGATGCATATATAGCCAAGGGTGATTTCGAACAGGATAGCCTCATAGAAACATTAAAAATGCTTTTATGCTGAAGGCTTAAAAAGTGAGAAAAGAGATGCGTGTTTTATTAGTTGATGATGATTTGTTTGCTGCTGAACTGGCTTCGGTATTTCTGGAAATGAACGGCTATGAAGTGGTTCTTGCAGAAAGTGCAATGTCCGCATTAGCCAATCTTGATTCTGATGATGGAATCGAATTGGTCATCAGCGATTTCCATATGCCGGAAATTACCGGGCTGGATTTATTAGAGGTTTTGCGTGCCAACGGCTGGAAAAAACCTTTTATTTTACTCAGCGCCAGTGAGATGACTGACATCACTATCATTCCGGATTGCTGGGTGAAGAAAGACGAGAATATGGCTGAAAGACTGGTGGCTGTAGTGAATAAATTACTCAAGCCAGATGCTGCTGCAGAGCAACTATAAATCATGATAAAACAAGAATTTATGCAAAGTACGATGAATACTGCCCAAGATAAAATCGCTCGCTTGCGTCAGCGCTTTTTGCAACGTATTCCCGTGATGCTGAGCCAGGCAGATGCTCTGCTGGCAAAATTAGTCACTGAACCGAACGAAGTGGATAGTAAGCAATTGCACCTTTTGTTGCATAGCATCCACGGAACCAGCGCGTCGTTTGGTTTCACGAAAATTGCCAGCCAGGCTGCTGAAGGTGAGCACCTGTTAGTGAGTCATTCTGTTTCGGATACGAAATACAGCAAGCTTGGCGAGATATTACGCCAGCTATATGCATTGACTGAAGAGCAGATGGAAAGCGCACGTCGTGGAGCAGACTCTTTAGTTAAGTTCCCGATAGCGGCTTCGACTCAGGAAGAGGTTGCGATTAATCGCACCATTAAGCCTGTTTATCTGTGTGACGATGAATGCGACCAGGCTGAATTACTGGCAACCCAACTTCGCTGTTTTGGCTTTATCTGTTATGTGTTTACCAACACGGCCGATTTTACCAAGGCGGTTTTATCACAGCCTCCGTCAGTGGTCATTATGGATGTTAGCTTCCCGGATAACGCTTATGGCGGCCCGCTTGCGATGTCTGATCTGAGAGAGAAAGTCGGCACACCTTTCCCGGTGCTTTATCTTTCCTGCCATAGCCATTTCCACGCTCGCATTAATGCGATTAAAGCCGGCTGTGATGGTTACTATGTAAAACCCGCATCAACCACCGATTTAGTTCAGGAGTTGCACCGCTTAACGCAACCGTCACTGAAAAAACCGTATCAGGTTTTACTGATTGATGATGAGCCTGAAGTCGCGCAATACAATGCCGAGATGCTGCGTATGGCGGGGATGGAAGTGCATGTTCTTAC
This sequence comes from Buttiauxella cochleicola, assembly GCF_021283185.1. NCBI lineage: Bacteria > Pseudomonadati > Pseudomonadota > Gammaproteobacteria > Enterobacterales > Enterobacteriaceae > Buttiauxella > Buttiauxella cochleicola. The sequence continues at coordinate 193,354 of NZ_JAJSOS010000010.1, read as the reverse complement.
GCAGATTCCACACTTGCTGAATGTTCTCAATACTCATCCGATCGATATTGTTCTGATGGATTTCCACATGCCGGACTACAGTGGCGAAGAACTGACAAAACTGATTCGTCAGATCCCACAACATATCGGTTTGCCTATCGCCTATCTCTCAAGCGAAACCAATAAGAAAACCCAGTTTGGGGCGATGAGTACCGGAGCTGAAGATTTTATTATTAAGCAGGCCGATCCGCAGGAGTTAATTAATGCGGTTTCGATTCGCGCAGAAAGAATGCGTACACTGCGTGCTCGCATGTCTCAGGATAGTTTGACGGGCCTCTATAACCACTCAACGACGACGCATTATCTGGAAAGCGCCATCACAGAGTCCAACTACAGCGGTATTCCATTTAGTCTGGTAATGGTCGATTTGGATCACTTTAAAAATATCAATGATACCTACGGTCATGTCGCGGGCGATCAGGTGATTCTGGGCATCTCACAGCTGTTTTCCCACCGTTTACGCAGCACCGATATTGTTGGGCGCTATGGCGGCGAAGAGTTTGCGATAATTATGCCGGGCACCACGCAAGAACAGGCAGCCGCAGTGGTTGAAAGACTGCGCCAGGGATTTGAAAAAATTCACTTCTCAGTCAACCAGACTAACTTCAGCAATACCTTCAGTGCGGGAATTGCCTCCTGGCAGCCGGGAGACAAAATAGAAACTATCCGCGAACGTGCAGACCAGGCTCTATATTCTGCAAAACAGCATGGCCGTAACCGTTATTGCATTGCCGATGATAAGGAAGTTGCATGAGCGAGCCATTAGAGCAAATACTCAGTCTCTATCAGGACGAAAATCGGGAAATTGCCAACGTTGATGAACCGCAGTGCAGCCTTGTTTTGTTTAAGCAGGCTGACAAAAATTTTGCTTTTTACGGTTCGCAAATAAAAGAGATTTTGGCTGAGCGCCCTATTTCATGGGTGCCGGGCTGCCCGCCTTCTCTTGAAGGGGTGATTAATTATCGTGGGCGCGTTGAATCAGTGATTAACATTAATCAGTTAATTGATGCCGCTGGTCAGGATGTGCCAGGCAAACGCACAATTTTTATTGGCCGGGGCAATAAAATGCAAAGCGGGATACTTATCGACAAATTAATAGATGTGCTGGATGTGGCTGAAAGCCTGATTCTTCCTGCCGCTGATAATTTATCTGCTGGTATGCAAAAAGTGGTGGTCGGTATTGTTCCTGTAGGCCACGAGTATTTTGCGCTACTGGATTTGAATTTAGTCTTTGAGCGTTACCTGGAAACCAGTGGCTATGACTCACTCGCTTAGTCTTGCGGCAGTGCGAATCACCCTCGGGAAGATGCATTTTTATATCCCATCATCGCAGGTGCAGCGCTGTGTGCTGGCGGGACCCGATACACCGGATATACAGCAATTTAGCCAATGGCTAGGGTTGCCGGATGAGCCACAGAGCGGTATGCATCTGCATTTATTAGTGCCTGCAAGTAACGTCGCAAAAGGTTGGTACTTCTGGGGAGAGCTGGAAAATGTGGTACTACGGCCAAATGAAATACTCCCGCTACCCGTGATATTGCAGCAATGTTGCAAATTACCCGGGCTGCGCGCGCTAGTGCAGGATGAAAGCCTGAGTCCGTTATTAAGCTGGCGGTGAATATTGCGCCGCCCGCTCTCTTCGTTATCACTACGTCAAATTCGCAGATAACTCCCTGAGCTACGTTTCTTCAATCTTGTGAAAAATGAATCCATCCAACGAGTGGCAGACTCCCAATAGTCATATTTGGCAGGGGAAGTCGTACTCAAAATATGTTAAAAACATGCCCATCTGAGATTTACATCTGTGCGATTAATTAAAAAGGTATACCCGATTTTATGTCTGACAATCTTATCGAGCGTATTTCCACCGCGTTAGAATCTGAATACACACTTGAGGGGCTTGTCCGACAGTTGCTGGAAATGCTCGAATTGGTTACCAACATGGAGTCAACTTACCTGACTCGTATTGACCCGGACGGCAGTTTCCAGCATATCCTCTTTGCCCGTAATACCCATCACATGCAGATCCCTGAAGGCCTTTCGGTTCCTTGGGGTGATACGCTTTGCAAGCGCGCGTTAGACGAAGGAAAGCGTTACACCTGCGATGTGGCCAATGTTTGGGGGGATTCGCAGGCCGCGAAAGCGTTAGGCATTACCACTTACGTCAGCACGCCGGTAACACTTGCGGATGGTTCTTTATATGGCACGCTGTGCGCAGCCAGTTCCGAGCATCGCATTTTGACCGAGCGTAGCGAACAAGTGCTGCAACTCTTTGCACAGCTGATTGCGCAACAAATTCAGAATGAACAGCTTTTGCAGCAGCTCCAGCAGGCAAATGCCGCGCTCACTACCGCCAGCTATACTGATGAGCTGACTGGGCTGCCTAACCGTCGAGCAGTATTTGAAAAGTTACCAAAACTCTTTTCTCAGGCTCGTCAGGATGCGCGTTTTGTGTTGCTGGCTTTTGCCGATCTGGATGATTTCAAAGAAATTAATGATGTTTATGGCCACGATTCTGGTGATGACTTCCTCTGCTCCATTGGGCAGCGCTTGCAAGCAGGTGCCCGGCCTGACGATATAATAGGGCGAGTCGGTGGTGATGAGTTTATCGTGGCCGGTATTGGTCCTAAAGAGTACGGCATGGCGCTACAGGCAGCGCAGGCATTCAAAATTCGCCTCTCAAACTTGCTGACTGGCGAGTATCAGCTACATTCCAGTGTGATTAATTATGCAGGCCCCAGTATTGGTGTTGTTGCAATCAACCCAGAGCTAACCGATCACGATCAGGCGTTGCGCGAAGCTGATGCCGCGATGTATCTCGAGAAAGATCGTCGCCGGGGCTTATAACCTTTCCAGAAAAGCAGTCACAACGTTGCGGAGATAATGATGAAAGATGTCGTGATAGTGGGGGCTGCACGAACGCCCATTGGCTGCTTTCAGGGGGCTCTGTCACCACGTAGCGCTTCGGAGCTGGGGAGTGCGGTGGTTAAAGCGCTACTAGAACGCAGCGGCGTAAGTGAGCAAGAAGTTGATGAAGTGATCCTGGGGCAGGTTCTCACTGCGGGAGCCGGGCAAAACCCTGCGCGCCAAACCGCACTGAACAGTGGTTTGCCGTGGTCTGTTTCCGCTATCACCATTAATGATGTTTGTGGCTCCGGCTTAAAAGCGCTTCATCTTGCGACTCAGGCGATTCAATGTGGTGAAGCTGACGTAGTGATTGCTGGTGGACAGGAGAATATGAGTCGCGCTCCACACGTTTTGGCCGATAGCCGTAACGGTGCTGGCCTGGGGAATAGCCAGCTCATCGATAGCCTTGTTCATGATGGATTGTGGGATGCCTTCAACGATTATCATATGGGCGTGACGGCTGAAAACCTTGCGCGTGAATATGGTATCAGCCGTGAAAGCCAGGATGCCTATGCTCTGGCATCACAACATAAAGCGCGGGCAGCGATTGATGCCGGGCGTTTTAAAGATGAAATTGTGCCGGTGGCGTTTGAGACTAACAGTGGAAAACTGGTGATTGTTGATACCGACGAACAACCACGCACCGATGCCAGTGCCGAAGCTCTGGCGCAATTGCACCCAACCTTCGATATTCAAGGAAGCGTAACCGCGGGAAATGCCTCTTCTATTAATGACGGTGCCGCAGCAGTATTAATGATGAGCGCCAGCAAAGCCGAAGAATTGAATCTGCCGGTGTTGGCTCGTATCAAAGCTTTTGCAAGCGTTGGTGTTGATCCCGCTTATATGGGCATTGCGCCAGTCACCGCGACTCAGCGTTGCCTTGAACGCGCGGGCTGGAAGCTTGAGGAGCTTGATCTTATCGAAGCCAATGAAGCCTTTGCGGCGCAGGCACTTTCGGTGGGAAAAATGCTTGAATGGGACGAGCGCAAAGTGAATGTTAACGGCGGTGCGCTGGCGCTAGGGCACCCGATTGGCGCGTCCGGCTGCCGGATTCTGGTGTCGCTGGTGCATGAAATGATCAAGCGCGATGCCAAAAAAGGGCTGGCGACGTTGTGTATTGGCGGCGGGCAGGGCGTGGCGCTGGCAATAGAACGCGACTAATTTCCTATATTAATTTTGATTATTGATTTTTAAGAACACCGCCTTATGGGCGGTGTTTTTTCTTTTACAGAGGTCACACTTTCACTCCATTTTATTTAACTGCGTCACACCCCCCCTGTTACTCATTTTAATTGATAAGCGTCCACCCATTTTAATTTCATTTAAGTCCTCAGCTTTTTCTTGTGTAAATAAATTTAAATATCATTGAAATGTGTACCAAATGAAGTTTTTGGTTATTTTAATGTGATGTTTGTCGCCAAATATCAGGTGCTGTTGGTTGTTTTGTTGATAGTCATCACGAAGATTACCAGATGTTAATTTCGACATAAATATTTACGATCTCGATCACTAAAATAATGTTCATTTAAAAATAAAATCCAGTTTCATAATAATGAAACGATATTTCAATGAGGGATTTATTTATGTTGAAGAAAACTCTGGGTCTGGCAATGTTGATTGGTGCTTCTTTTGCAGCCCAGGCTGTAACCGTCGACTTACGCCATGAATTCATTGACGGTGGTAAAACGGACTCAACCAACGCCGACCGCGTCTCAGTTTCACATCGTTTTGCAAATGGTTTTGGTTTCTCTGTCGAAGCGAAATGGAAATCAGGTGGTGATAATACCGATCAGCCGTTTAGTGACTTTGTAGGTAATGGCCATGAAGAAGCCATTAGTTGGCAATGGAAAGCGGATAAAAATTTCTCTGTAACACCTGGTTTTAATATTGAAAGTAACGATAGCCGTTCTATCTATAAGCCAAACTTACGTGTGCAATATAGCTTCGATAATGGCTTCTATGTTGCTGCTCGTTACCGTTATGATTACACCCGCTACCCGGCTAACGCTAAGAAAGATGACGATAAAGTCAACCGTGGTGATGCATGGGCAGGCTTCGTGATGGGTGACTGGCGTACCGAGCTAAACTATGTTTACGCACGTAGTGAAGAGGGTAATGCTCGTAATAACAACAAGCCTTATTCTCAGGAATACAACGTGAAGTTGGCTTATAAATTGGATAAAAACTGGGCTCCATATGGTGAAGTCGGTAACGTTGGGGTAAATGATCGCGACGATCGCCAGACGCGTTTACGTGTCGGTGTTGCGTACTCCTTCTGATAGTTTAATCCTTTAATAATCCTCTCCCAGCCTCTGCTATTAGCAGAGGCTTTTTTATATTTGAATAAGATATAAAGTGATTAATTTTAAGTACACAGCCAATACCTTAAATAAATAGATATAAAAAAGCCCTCTCATAAAGAGAGGGCAAGGCCTACACAGGGCACACTATGTTTATCTATCAGGCAGAAATTAATTCTGGGTTAGCAGGCATTTTGGCAATATACAGTGCAGGCTTACCATCTTTATCGGAGCTGAATAAAATGGCACTGTCATCCGGAGTAAATGAAGGGTGCGGATGCGTAACCTGGCGGCTATTAGCAAAAGTTGCCCAGGAAGTATCGTGGCGAGCGACGCGGAAATAAGCTTTTTTCGCTACATCGAAGGCATATAAATATGGATCGTTGTCGATGGTGTAACCGCTAGTATCTTTAACGTCAACCGGAGTACCGGAACCGTCTCCAACCAGCAACGAACCATCGAAGTTACTCATCAGGTGTGAACATGCTGGCATCTGCATGACTTCGGTATTTTCGCTGTTATCCGGGTTGTAACTATAAATGGTGCGGCCTTGCTGACCTTTCAAATAAGAAACGTACATAAGCGAAGAACCGTTTGGTACCCAGAATTCATGTGTGCAGCTTTCGCCTTCAGCATGCTCCTTTACTTTGCGCACGTTGCTACCGTCTTCGTTAACCATCCACATGCGTGCATCAACCAGGTCGTGCGGACCTTCGTGACAGAACGCAACGGTGTTGTCATCGAACGGGCGGTAAATTGGGTGGCCGAGCCAGTTTTTCTCCTGGTGGATAACGGCACTTTCGCCGGTTTGTAAATCCACACGCAGCAGGCGGCAGTTTGGACCTTTATGGAAGAAGTCATGGAAGATTTTCCAGTCGTTCAGTGGAACCCAATCGTCTTTGGAAATTTCAATACCGACTAATTTGGTGCAATCGCTGTTAGCAACCCAGGTACCGTAACCAACCCAGTCAGCAGGTACACGATAAACTTCACGCTCAACCAGAGTTTCAAGGTTAACTTCCAGCAGCGTGCGCTCGTTCTTCACATAATAGAGAGATTTGTCATCCGGGGAGAGGAAACCACCAAAGGTATTGTCGCCAGTACCTTCCGTTAACTGTATGGCTTCGGCAGCGGCGATATCCAGCAGATAGTAGTTCCAGTTACCGTCAAATTCGCCTGCGAACAGTAACTTACTGCCATCCTGGGTAAAGCATTTTTGGTAGAAGTAATTGCGGTGGCACGTTACTTCTGGTGGCGTTAAGCGGGTGACTTCGACGCCTGTGTCTGGGTCCTGGCTCACTTCATAAACCAGTTTAACCCGCATACCTTTAGCCATGATGCTCTCCTTTAAATGACAATTCATATACCCGTCATCCTGCAACTCGAATGTTAACGGATATCCGGTGAAATCAATGTTCAAAATTCTGGTGTTAATTTATCAAAACATTGTTTCAATATGTGTGATTGCATTCACTAAACGGCAACACCACTATCAATACTTTCAGTAAACAGATGCATTTAAGGGATAAGTGCAGAGGGAACGTGATCGAAATATCAAATTTGAGAAGTATTCTCCGAAAGTTGAAACAACGTTTCATTTATAATTGAAAAGCGATTTCAACAAGATTACTATGAATCCATCAAAGATTACGGAACAGCGTTTTTACCGTAAGTGATTTATGAGTTGCGCAATTTGCGTGAACAAATTTTTCCCCAAAATGCTTGCGCTTACAGCAGGCCCGTATAAAAAAAGGAAACCTACATGATTCTGGATTCATTCTCCCTGGAAGGTAAAGTTGCTGTTGTTACTGGTTGTGATACAGGTCTGGGCCAGGGTATGGCTATCGGTCTTGCAGAAGCTGGTTGTGACATCGTTGGTATCAACATCGTTGAACCGGCTGAAACCATCGAGCGTGTAAATGCTCTGGGTCGCCGCTTCCTGAGCCTGACCGCTGACCTGCGCCAGATTGATGGTATCCCCGCTCTGCTAGAGCGTGCTGTTGCTGAGTTCGGCCAAATCGACATTCTGGTTAACAACGCAGGTCTGATTCGTCGTGAAGATGCCATCAACTTCAGCGAAAAAGACTGGGACGACGTAATGAACCTGAACATCAAGAGCGTATTCTTCATGTCTCAGGCTGTGGCTCGCCAGTTCATTGCTCAAGGCAAAGGCGGCAAAATCATTAACATCGCTTCTATGCTCTCTTACCAGGGTGGTATCCGCGTACCGTCTTACACCGCTTCTAAAAGCGCAGTTATGGGTGTGACTCGTCTGCTGGCGAACGAGTGGGCACAACACGGTATCAACGTGAATGCTATCGCACCGGGCTACATGGCGACCAACAACACCCAACAACTGCGTGCTGATGAAGAGCGTAGTGCTGCAATTCTGGAGCGTATCCCTGCTGGTCGTTGGGGTCTGCCAGAAGATCTGAAAGGTCCAATCGTGTTCCTGGCATCTACTGCTTCTGATTACATCAACGGTTACACCGTTGCAGTTGATGGCGGCTGGTTAGCGCGTTAATTCGGGTCAGCGGTGGATGACGCTTGCGCTTATCCACCCTACAAAACCCATTCTGTTTGTAGGTCGGGCAAGCGAAGCGCCCCCGACACCATCAAACGATAGAGAAGCCTCCTGAAACCAGGAGGTTTTTTTTTAATCTGTGAGTCGCGAGACTGTTCCGTTCACTAGGAGTTCAGTGTTTTATATAGCCACTGTACCGGTGAACGTCTTAGGGTGACCACCGTCGTCACCCTAAGAACCCGGACTCCCGGCAAATCAATCGCCGCAAGCGGTAAACACCGTTTTTCACCCAACATTCGCGGTCGTTCGCGACTCGTTCCCGACGATCGCTCACTCACGTGGCTCCCGGCCACGTGACCCCGACTGAAGGGTGAAAAACGGCGCGATTGAAGCCGGAACCTAAGGTCAACGTCAAAACCCAAAGACAGCACCGAGCCGGTTTTGACCTTATTCCCGGTATAAATTGCCCCAGTGTTCGCCATAAGTCAGGGTTGAGCTGCCGGGAGCGAGTCGCGAACGACTCTGATGTTGGGGATAAGCTGGGGTTTACCGCGCAGCGGCAATTTAATGACCGGGCGACAGGATTATCAAGGAGATGGCGTAATCTCCTTGATACGTTCACCGTTTTCGGGAATGAAAGAGATAACTGAACGCACGGGTGAACGGAAAATCAACGAGGCTTACAGATCTCACCCTGACAAAATTGCCAGGGTGAGTTGTGACTAAGAGACAGCACCGCAAGCGGGGCAGGGTATCTATCCAAAAACTTAGGCTAATTAACGCATTGCGCGTTTCAGAATACGGTTACCCTGGCGTTCAAACTCAGCAGCGGTTTCTTCTACGGTTTTCTGGCCATAGTCGATGTACTGCAAAGAAGTACCGAACAGGGAAACAATCTGCGGGTCATCAAAGTAAGGCGATGTTGGCAGTTTGTTTGGCAAAGATTGCGCCAGCTTCAAGCCCGCAACCGCCGGGTCGTTATCTTTAATCACGCCGTCAGCAGTCAGTTGGGTCACAGCCGCTTTGCTCAACGGAACGCCTCGCTCAAGGCCCAGCGCTTCCACGCCTGCTTTTTCGTTCAGCAAGAAGTTAATCAGCATCGCTGCTTCTTTCGGGTGCTTGGTCGTTTTGCTGATAGAGAACATCTGTGCTGGTTTAAAGAACATACCGGCATCTGTTGCACCTGGCAGCATTGGGTAAGAACCCAACTCGAGTTTCGCTGGTGGCTTCAGGTTGTCGGAATACTTTTTAATGGTCGAGTTCCACATATAAGTACCGGCCCATTCGCCCTCAATCCACGGCTTCATCTCATACATATTGCTCTTACCAAATGACGCATAGTATTTGGTATCAGGCATTACGTGGCTGTCGATAAGTTTTTTGTACATGCCAAAGAACTCAACCCACTGTTCTTTGGAGTAGCCGAATTGCTTTTTCGCGGTATCGATTTCAGGAATATTGTATTTCTGCACCATGTAAGAGCGCAGCAGGGACAGCGTATCCTGGTGCTCAAGCACTACTGGGAAATATTGCTTGCCCAGTTTGGATTCAAAGGTTTTACCCGCCGCCATCAACTCATCCCAGGTTTTCGGGTATTCAACACCCGCTTTTTTCCAGGTTTCATCGTTGAAATAGAACACGCGCGCAGTCACGGAGATTGGAATGCCGTTCAGCTTGCCGTCAACGGTGGTGGTTTGCAGCTCTTTCGGATCAAACTGCGTCAGATCCAACTCACCTTTCACGGTATTTAGATCGTAGAATCCGGTGCCGGTTTTGGAGAAAATTGGCAGCCAGTTCCAGTTTGTCTGCATCACATCAGGCTCGGTACCGCCCGCAATCTGCGTAGTCAGGCGCGAAAGGTGGCCGTCCCAACCGGTGTATTCAGACTTCACCTTAATGTTTGGGTGTTGCTTCTGGAACTCTTCCACCGCTTTCAGTGTGACCTGATGGCGACCGTTGCCACCCCACCAGGACATACGTAAATCAACATCATCTGCCGCAAATGCCGAGCCGGCAGCCATTCCTAAAGTAGAAGCAATCAGGGTACTTAACAGCACTTTTTTCATTATGATAGATCCTGTTAGAGAGAGATGTTCTGTTCAGTTTTAGCGTCGAAAATATGACATTTTTCCATGTCAAACTTGAAATACACCTTACGGTGAAGACCCTTTTCAATCATCGGCTTAGCTTCATCGGAAGGGATGCGGCAGGTCATTTCAAAATCAGCTACTTTCAGGTAGATGAAGAATTCATGACCCATATTCTCTACACGCACCATCTCACCGCTGGAATGGCTTTCAGCGAACGGTTCATCAGAGATTGAAATAAACTCAGGACGGATGCCGAAGAAGATGTCCTGATCTTTGTATTCAGCACAACGCTTCTGCTGGCGCTCGTTTAATGCCAGTGTGTCGTGACCGACGCTAATTTGCAGACGGCCATCTTTCTCAATCAGCTTGCTCGGGCGAATGTTCATTTCTGGCGCACCAATAAAGCCTGCCACGAACATGTTTTTCGGGAAGTGATAGAGGTTATCTGGCGTATCCACCTGCATGATATGACCCAGTTTCATGACGCAAATACGGTCGCCCATGGTCATCGCTTCGGTCTGATCGTGGGTTACGTAAACGGTGGTCGCAGGCTTGCCGCTCTTCTTCAGTTGCTTATGCAGGTCGGAGATACGAATACGCATCGACGCACGCAGCTTGGCATCAAGGTTAGATAACGGTTCGTCGAACAAGAACACGTCAGGCTTTTTCACAATCGCACGGCCTACAGCCACACGCTGTGCCTGGCCGCCGGATAACTGGCGCGGCAGACGGTCCATCAGCTCATCGAGCTCAAGGATTTTGGCCGCTTCATTCACCTGGGACTCGATTTGCTGTTTTGGCAGCTTGCTGAGTTTCAGGCCAAAGGCCAGGTTTTCACGCACGGTCATGTGCGGATACAGCGCGTAGTTCTGGAACACCATCGCGATACCGCGAGATTTCGGTGCCAGGTTATTCACCACGCGGTCGCCAATTCTGACTTCACCGCCGCTGATGGTTTCCAGACCTGCGAGCATACGCAGGGTGGTTGATTTCGCGCAGCCAGATGGGCCGACGATAACCATAAATTCACCGTCTTCAATCTTCAGGTCGATACCATGAACCGCCTGGAAGCCGTTGGAGTAAACTTTTTGCAATTTGTTGAAAATAACTTCAGCCATGATATTCCCTCACTTAACCTTTAATTCCGCTGCTGGTCACGCCTTGTACGAAGTAGCGTTGAGCCAGGAAGAAGATGATGATCGATGGCAGAATGGAGATGCTCGCCATTGCCAGAATTTCGTTCCATGGAGCGCCTTCCGTCACGTCGATAGACATTTTGAGCGCCAGTGCAATTGGGTATTTGTCTACGCTGTACACATAAATCAGCGGCCCGATAAAGTCGTTCATCGACCACATGAACTGGAACAGGGCGACAGAGATAATGGCCGGTTTCAGAATCGGCACCACCACATACCACAGCACCTGGAAGGAGTTACAGCCATCAATCTGCGCAGCTTCTTCCATATCGCGTGGCACACCACGCAGGAACTGGATCAACATGAAGACAAAGAATCCCTGGGTTGCGAATGCCATTGGCAGCCACAGCGGCAGGTAGCTATTCAACATGCCCATTTCACGGAACATCAGGTATTGCGGGATTAACAGTACGGTGCTTGGCAGCAACATAGTAGTAATCAACGTCGCGAACCAAAACTTCTTGAACGGGATGTCGAAGCGCGCAAAGCCGTAAGCGACAATCGTTGAAGAGATAATGGTTAGCAGTACTTTTGGAATCACATACTGCATTGTGTTCCACATATAGTGGCCAAAGGTGTACTCAGTACCGGTTTTCCAGCCGTTGACGAAGCCATCGCTAGTTGGGTTTGACGGCCACAGGCCGAGGGTTGTGAAGATCTCATGGTTCGGTTTAAACGCCGCAGAGAACATCCACACCAGCGGGTAGAGCATCAACAGACCGACAATAATCAGCACGACATAACGGATGGTGCGGCTGATTTTTTCACGGCGCAACGTACGCGCGATCTCTTCTTCTGCAAGGTCCGTCGCATTTTTAGCCGCTAGCTGGCTTGGTTGGATATCAGCCATTTTTGCCTCCCTTATCTGCGGAGTAGAACACCCAGTATTTCGATGACTTAAAGGCGATGGAGGCAAAGACCGCCACGACCAGGAACAGTACCCACGCCAGCGCCGCGCCATAACCCATATCGAAGTATTTGAAGGCGGTGTCGTAGATATACAGTGAGAACAAGTAGGTGTAGTGAGTAGGGCCGCCGCCGGTGATGATGTACGGTGCGGTAAACTCCTGGAACGCCTGCGTGGTCTGCATGATGAAGTTGAAGAAGATGACCGGCGTAATCAAAGGCACGGTCACTTTCATGAACATCTGCCATTTAGACGCGCCGTCGATCATTGCCGCTTCATATTGTGATTGCGGAACGTTTTGCAGTGCTGCGAGGAAGATGACCATCGCCGAGCCGAACTGCCAGACGCGTAAGAGCGTAACGGACATAAGCGCCAGAGACGGCTCACCCAGCCAGTTCACCGGGTCGAGGCCAAACACACCAATAAAGCTGTTCAGCAGGCCGTCGATAGCAAACAGTGCGCGCCACAAAACGGCAATGGCGACAGAGCTACCAAGAATTGACGGAATGTAATACGCCGTACGGAAGAAACCGATGCCGCGTAGTTTAAAGTTCAGCACAAACGCGATGCCGAGTGCGAATGCGAGTTTTAACGGGATGGTTAAAAACACATACGCAAAAGTCACACCCATGGATTTCCAGAAGAGTGAATCTTCGGTCAACATGTAGCGATAGTTCTCAATACCGGTGAATACCGGGGGATTCATCAAATCGTACTCAGTAAAACTGAGGAAGAAAGATGAAACAAACGGGAAGGCAGTAAAGACTAACAACCCTATTATGTAGGGCGAAATCCATGCCAATCCCAGCATTTTGTTTTCATTCATACATACCTACCTGGCGATCAATGGTTTAAAAATTGTTTTTTGCAAAAATCGTTCTCGAAACTCATTGCCTCACCCGTGAAACCAAACGGATGGGTCGGAAAGAGGTGGGCGTGCCTGTCATATTCATTCCCTGATAATTGATTGATAAATAAAGATTAAAAATCCATGTCGTTTGTTCGTGTTCTGTATTTACATCCAGATTTCATAAACATGCGAACCATGGTTCCCGATTAGTAAAACAGCGTTTTAATTAATCCTATTACGATTTGTAACTGAGTCATTCAATTCATGATGGAAATGTGATCAAAGTCGAAACACTGTTTCGATAATGTGAAATGAACGAGGTTTTGCTCTGGATGAAAAATGAAAGGAGGTAATTCTTAGTTTTTAAACTGCAATAGTTGGTGGTTGTTTTTCAGTTGATTCTTAGGAATAATGACCCCTCATTAAAGAGAGTTACGTTTCGTTACAGAGTTAAGGCTTTGTTATCAGTGCGTTACCAGATGGTAATTATGTTATTTAAAGTCAGTTTTTGATATCGACAGTGACATGCACAAGGAAAAGATAAACAGCCTTTCTTATGGTTTAAAACCCAACCTATTTCTCATTCTTTGGCATAAGCGCTGCTTAATTTCCTGCTCCTGGAAGTTAGACGGGTATTTTTCTCAATAACTTAAAAACTGGCCAGTTATGTCTTCTATAGAAATGAAAACCAATCAATTAGAGAACACGTCTCCATACCCACTTATGGCTCCTCGCCACGAAGAGATCGATTTACTAGGCCTGATGTCCACTCTTTATGCGGCAAAAAAACAGATAATTACCATTACACTACTGTTTGCCTTTTGTGGGCTGGCTGTCAGTTTTCTACTGCCGCAAAAATGGACTAGCGAAGCGATTATCACCCCGCCTGAAACAAGAAACGTTATTGGGCTGCGCCGTGCGATGGTTGACATTACTGTGCTTGGTGTGGATGCGAATATTGATGGGGGTAGCCTCTATAATATGTTTTTGAAGAAATTTGAATCGCAAGAACTTCGTGAGCAATTTCTGGCAAAATCTCCTTATGTACAGACATTGGTGGAAAATGCTGATGTGGATAAGAGTGCGCTATATCGCGCAATATCCAATGTTTCTGAAAAATTCAAGGCAGTAAACAATATCGATCCGAAAAAAACTGATAATGCCCCTTATACTTCCTGGACGCTAAGTTTTACCGCCCCAGATGCAGAAACAGCTCAACAGGTGCTGCAAAGTTACGTTGAGTTTATTGCTGCTGAAGTGAACAAAGACGTTATCGCGAATGTAAAAAATGCTCTTGAGCTGAAAATTGCATTTGAAAAAAACAGACTGGCATTGGACCGTGCTGCGCTTGAGAATCAGCACAATGTTAACCTCGAGCGCTTGGGGTATTCGTTGCAGGTAGCAAATGCTGCAGGCCTGACAGACCCTGTATATAGTAATGGGCAGGCGGTAAAAGATGACCCTGATTACTCTGTTGCGCTCGGCGCTAAAGGGCTTACGGAAAAGTTAAAGATTGAGCAGTCGATTAAAGATGTGGCTCAATTGAATGCATCAATACAAAACCGCGATCACATTCTTAATTCCTTAGAAGCAATAAAGCTTGGCGAAATCGATTTCAAACCTTACCAATTCCAGATGCAGCCTTCGTTGCCACTGAAAAAAGATGGTCCAGGTAAAGCGCTGATTATCATATTGGCGACACTGGTGGGTTTGATTGTCGCTTCAGGCGTGGTGTTAGTACGTGGTGCATTCACATCTCGTATGCACATTGATTGAAGACATCTAAATTAGATTTAGTCACAAGCGGTGCCTTCCCAGGCACCGCTTTTTTTATATCTTACTTCAGGAAATCTTCGCGCACTGGGGTAAAGGTGTCCAGTAGAGTACCGGCCTTCAGGCACACGCAGCCATGCATCACATGCGGTGCTTTATAGAGAGTATCACCTGCTGTAACGCGGTGAGTTTCATCACCGATAGTGAATTCAAACTCGCCGGACAGTACGTAGGTCAACTGCTCATGTGGATGGTTATGCATCGGGCCTATTGCGCCAGCTTCAAAGTTAACCTGCACACCCATCATTTTACCGTCGTGCGCCAGAATACGACGGCTCACGCCAGCACCTAAATCTTCCAGTTTGGTATCTTTAATAAAAGTGAACATTCGCGATCCTTTTCTATGTGAAACGTTGTTTCATTTAATTAATCGTATCTTGAAAAGTTCTTTTACGATAGTTCACTCCAGCGTTTTGTAAGGCAGATCACGCTTTCCTGCCGGGTAATCTCTCTGATATAACCAAAGTAATAAAAGTTAACAGGTGAAACGTCATGAAAACAATGGGTTTGCTGGGCGGGATGAGTTGGGAGTCGACCATTCCTTATTATCGGTTAATTAATGAAGGCATTAAGGAACGATTAGGCGGCCTGCATTCAGCGAAAATTGTTCTGCACAGTGTTGATTTTCATGAGATTGAAGCTTGCCAGTCAAAAGGCGAATGGGATTTAGCTGGCGATATGCTGGCGCAGGCAGCGTTAGGGTTACAGAAGGCCGGAGCGGAAGGTATTGTGTTGTGCACCAACACGATGCACAAAGTCGCGCACCATATTGAATCGCGCTGTGGGCTGCCGTTTTTGCATATCGCTGATGCAACTGGCCGTGCGATTACTGCGCAAAATGTGCAGCGTGTTGCGCTGCTTGGCACGCGTTACACCATGGAACAAGATTTCTATCGTGGCCGCCTGAACGTTGAGTTTGGTATCGAATCTCTTATCCCTGAAGAGCCTCAACGTTTGCGTATCAACCAGATTATCTTCGAAGAGCTTTGCCTTGGGAAAATCACCAAAGAATCGAAACGCTACTATCAGCAAGTAATTGAAAAGCTACAAGGGCAGGGTGCACAAGGTGTGATTTTTGGCTGTACTGAAATCGGGTTGCTGTTAAACCAACAGGATTGCCCGCTCCCGGTCTTCGATACTGCAGCGATTCACGCCGCCGACGCGGTGAATTTCATGCTGGCTGAGTAATATTTTTTTATTTCGTATTTCAAATGGTTAAACCATAAAAAAGAGTATCCTTAGCGTACGCCGGGTCACCCCCGGCGTTTTTTGTGTTATTAATTTGTTAAGCAGCGCACATTTTTCCAAACAAGCTGCACCTCTGACATCCTCGTAATCTGGCGGTCGAACACAGTTCTCCCGCCTTTTGTTATTTCTGCAACCTGGAGTTATTCCATGCCTATTTCCTTACTCGCGCTGGCGATGAGTGCATTTGCCATCGGCACGACGGAGTTCGTTATTATGGGCCTATTGCCCGATGTGGCAGGAGATCTGGCGATCTCTATTCCCACAGCCGGTTGGTTGATTAGTGGCTATGCGCTAGGTGTGGCGATTGGCGCACCTATCATGGCTTTGCTTACGGCACGATTGCCACGCAAACTCTCACTGGTACTACTGATGGTGATTTTTATTGTCGGTAACATCCTGTGTGCCTTAGCGCTGAATTACCAATTCCTGATGCTGGCTCGCATAATTACCGCGCTGTGCCACGGTGCCTTCTTCGGCATTGGCGCGGTGGTAGCTGCAAGTCTGGTTGCCCCTAATCGTAAAGCATCAGCGGTGGCACTTATGTTCACCGGTCTGACGCTGGCCAATGTGTTGGGCGTGCCGATTGGCACCTGGTTTGGGCAATTGTACGGTTGGCGTTCGACGTTTTGGGGTGTGGCGATTATCGGTGTGGTTGCCTTTATTGCGCTGATTGTCAGCCTGCCATCACAGAAAGAGGAAGCGCCGACCGACCTTAAACGTGAAGTCAGCGCACTGGCTAATGGCAAGCTTTGGCTTTCTTTGGCGATGACGGTGTTTTTTGCCGCAGCGATGTTCACCTTATTTAGCTACATTGCCCCAATGTTGTTACAGGTGACGGGAGTGACTCATCAAGGCGTAAGCTGGACACTGTTCTTGATTGGTGCCGGTTTAACGGTTGGCAATATCCTTGGTGGGCGTCTGGCAGATTGGAAAGTTTCCTTTAGTTTGATACTGAGTTTTAGCCTGATTGCTATCTTCTCTCTGCTGTTTCGCTGGACCAGCCACGGAATGTGGCTTGCGGAAATTACCTTATTCCTTTGGGCAATAGCGGCTTTTGCAACCGTCCCCGCGCTGCAAATCAACGTTGTGTTGCACGGTAAAGATGCACCAAACCTGGTTTCGACGCTGAATATTGCGGCCTTTAATGTTGGCAACGCGCTCGGTGCATGGGTTGGCGGCACAGTTATTGCTCACGGCTTTGGCCTGACTGCCGTTCCGGTCGCGGCAGCAGGGCTTGCGGCTGTCGGGCTTATCATTTGCCTGATTAACTTTAGCAGTGGAACGGGTCACCATCAGCCGGTAACCGAGCAGTAATTCAGGTGTCGAGCAGCTGATTCAGCGGCTCGATGTAAATCTGCATACTGTTTTGCAGATGGTCGCTAAACGCGCTGACGAGCGCGGAAGCAGGGCGGTGAAGTGGGCGAATCAGGCTCACCGTAAACGGCACCGCCACGCTAAATCGGCGGGCGACCACGCCACTTGAAGCATAATCCAGAGCGGTCAACGGATTGACCACCGATACACCCACCCCCGCACGTACCATCGCGCAAACTGAGGCTGCACTGTGTGTTTCCATCACCATTCTTCGCTTAACGTCGTGCTCCTGAAATAGTGAATCCAACAACTGGCGATAGCTGTCTGTGCGTGAAAGGCTAATGTAGTTTTCCCCAGCGAAATCTTGCGGTGTGAGTACTTTTTTATCGGCGAGGCGATGCCCTGCGGGTAACACGCACACTTCATTGAGCGTCAGTAACGTCTGGCGCTCCGTTCCGGCAGGTGTTGTGGTGTTTTCGGTTAACCCTAAATCATGGCGCTGGGCTGATAGCCACTCCTCTAACAGCGGTGATTCCTGCGGCACAATATTCAGACTTAATTCCGGGTAGCGTGCCAGAAAAGGTTGAATCAACATTGGCAAGAATGATTGTGAAAACACCGGCAGACAGGCTATGGAGAGCTCGCCCTGGCGGAATTCACGTAAGCTCTCAGCGGCACTCAGAATTCTGTCCAACCCGTACCAGGAGCGCTGCACCTCTTCAAATAACCGTAAACCTTGCACTGTCGGGTGCAAACGCCCACGACTACGTTCGAACAATTGCAGACCAATTAATTTCTCAAGTCTTGCCAGTTCGCGGCTAACGGTAGGCTGCGAAGTATGAAGCAACCCTGCAGCTTCGGTGAGGTTACCGGCGGTCATTATCGCGTGGAAAATTTCAATATGGCGCAGAGTTATTGAGGGCATGATGGTCTCCTTTGTCTATATCAGTTTTGCATAGACTCTTGCTAAAGCGATATTTTTTCTTCACATCACTCTGTGGCGTAATACAAAAAACAAATTGTTGCCGGAGCCCACCATGCCACGCCCACTGAATAACACCGACACTGCTTTGAATGCGCAAAACCTGCTGGCATTGCCAGCCGAATTTGGCTGCCCAGTCTGGGTTTACGATGCTGAAATTATTCGCCAGCAGATTGCTCAACTGCGTCAGTTTGATGTGATTCGCTTCGCGCAAAAAGCGTGCTCCAATATTCATATTTTGCGTCTGATGCGCGAGCAGGGCGTGAAGGTGGATTCCGTTTCGCAGGGCGAAATTGAACGTGCGCTGGTTGCAGGTTACAAGCCACTGGAAAATCACGACGATATCGTATTCACCGCCGATATGATTGACCAGCCGACGCTGCAACTGGTCGCCGAACAACAGATTCCGGTGAACGCCGGTTCCGTCGATATGTTGCAACAGCTTGGTGAGGTTTCTCCAGGCCATCGCGTCTGGTTGCGTGTTAACCCGGGCTTCGGCCATGGCCACAGCCAGAAAACCAATACCGGTGGCGAAAACAGCAAACACGGTATTTGGCACGCAGATTTACCGCAGGCACTGGAAGTTATCCAGCGCTACAAACTGCATTTAGTCGGTATCCATATGCATATTGGTTCTGGTGTTGATTATGGTCACCTTGAGCGTGTTTGTGGTGCGATGGTACAGCAGGTGATTGATTTTGGTCAGGATCTGGAAGCGATTTCCGCGGGAGGCGGCTTGTCTATTCCGTATCGTGAAGGTGAAGAGACTATCGACACTAACCACTATTACGGATTGTGGAATGCTGCACGTGAAAAAATTGCTCAGCGTCTGGGGCATCCGGTGAAACTTGAAATTGAACCAGGCCGTTTCCTGGTAGCGGAGTCAGGTGTGCTGGTGGCTCAGGTGCGTTCGGTTAAAAACATGGGCTCACGCCACTTTGTGCTGATTGATGCCGGGTTTAACGATCTCATGCGCCCGTCGATGTACGGCAGCTACCATCATATTTCGGCTTTGGCGGGTGATGGACGTGAGTTGACTGAGCTCCCGTTAGTCGAAACTGTCGTTGCCGGTCCATTATGTGAATCGGGGGATGTATTTACCCAACAGGAAGGCGGAAAAGTAGAAACTCGGGCGCTGCCGCCAGTACAGGTGGGGGATTATCTGGTACTGCACGATACCGGGGCGTATGGTGCGTCGATGTCGTCTAACTACAACAGCCGCCCGTTGTTGCCTGAAGTGTTATTTGATAATGGCGCGGCGCGACTGATTCGCCGCCGCCAGACTATTCAGGAATTGCTGGCGCTGGAAATGTAATACGGGCCCGGGCCGACTGAATCACGTAATACCAGCTTGCCAACAAACGGTGGGATTGCTTCAAGCGACTCGCCGTTTGCCAGTTTTATCGCCTGGTCGATGGCTGTAGTAATCATGCTGTCGATAGGCAAATATACACTGGATAGCGCAGGTTCCAGCCACTGAGCGCTCGGCGCATCATCGAAACCAAACAACGAAATATCCTGTGGTATTCGCACACCAGCCTGATGAAGAGCTTTTGATGCACCCAATGCCATATCATCGTTGCAGGCAAATAGTGCGGTAAATGCTACGGGACTTTCTAGCAATTCCTGACACAGTTTATGACCTAGCACCATGCTTGAATCACCATATTTGACCCGCTCTTCACTAAAGGCAATACCATGCTTTTGGAGCGCTTTTCGATAACCCATCAGGCGCGCCTGGCCAGTTGGTGTGGAAATCGGCACCGTAATGCATGCAATGTCGCGATGCCCTTGCTGAATGAGGTATTCAGTCGCCTGAAATGCAGCATCCTGTTGCTCGAAGAACACGCAACGATCGCGAGCCTGGCTTACATCACGGTTAATGACGACCAGTGGCACTTTGATGCTATTCATGAGTGAAAGTAATGTACGTTCATTCATAAAGCGGGTGTACAGCACAATAGCGTCGCAATGCCTGTCCACCAGCATTTGAACGGCTTCCAGCTCCTTTTGCGGCGTGTCGTGCCCATCAGTGACAATCAGCTGTTTACCCCAGGCTTCAGTCTGGCGTGAAGCTTGCTGGAGCAGGCGTCCAAAGTAGAAGCCATCAAAAGTAGACACCACCAGACCCACGCTATTACTGCTGCGATTGGCAAGAGATCGCGCCAAAAAGTTAGGCCGGTAGCCCAACTCTTCCATGGCGTTAAATACCTGTTCACGGGTGCTCTCTTTGACTTGCCCAATCCCGTTGAGCACGCGTGATACCGTTGCTTTAGAAACGCCAGCGCGTAGCGCGACATCCAGCATTGTTACCATCAATTCATTCCTGATTAAGACGCTTGCTGCGTGGTCGCATGATTTCGCTAGTTTAACATGCTGTGCTTATGAAACATCGGGCTTGCGGGTTCGTTATGCCACGGATCACGCTTTTGAATGATTAAGGCTACTTACCTCTATTTGGTATACCAAAATAAGTGAACTGGTTGGCATTGGAATTCCAATATAACAATGTGGGACATTTGTCACGGAAATGTTACGCAGTTACTTCTATTTTTGGTATACCAAATCGGTCGTCTTCCATCGCAGTAAATAATAAAAAACGACAACACTGAGGTATACCCTATGGCTTTGCAGGAAAAGTTAATCGACTCTCTGGGAAGTTTTGCCACTAAATTTAATAGCTACCGCTATATTATGGCGATCAAAGCTTCCTTTATTACCCTGATGCCAGTGATCATCGTCGGGGCATTCTCAGTACTAATCTCTAACATGGTGCTGGATCCCAAAAACGGTCTTGCCAGTTTTTCATCGCTGTCGTTTCTCGCACAACTAAAGCCGATTACCGCGGCGATAAACTACGCCACGCTTAACTTCTTGAACATTGGCGCGGTGTTCCTGATTGGTATCGAACTGGGCCGGATCAACGGTATTAAAAGTCTGTTCCCGGGCTTGCTGGCGGTGATCTGCTTTATCTGTGTTACGCCGACCACCATCGAGATGATGGTCGATGGGCAGATGCATATGGTGAAAGACATTCTGGCACGCCAGTTTTCTGATACCCGCAGCCTGTTCCTTGGCATGTTTATCGCTATTTTATCGGTTGAAATTTACTGCTGGCTGGAAAAACGCGAAGGGCTGAAGATCAAGATGCCTGACACCGTGCCGCCGAACGTTTCTGCCTCTTTCTCCGCACTGATCCCGTCAATTATTACCGTTACCGCCATCGCCACTTTCGGTTTTATTTTCCACCAGACCACCGGCATGTATCTGTATGACGCGGTCTATCAGGTGGTGCAACAGCCGCTGGAAAAAGTGGTGCAAAG
Source organism: Buttiauxella cochleicola (assembly GCF_021283185.1). Lineage (NCBI taxonomy): Bacteria > Pseudomonadati > Pseudomonadota > Gammaproteobacteria > Enterobacterales > Enterobacteriaceae > Buttiauxella > Buttiauxella cochleicola. The sequence goes on along the minus strand of NZ_JAJSOS010000010.1, from coordinate 171,841 downwards.
CCTGCCGGGTATTCTGCTGCTGATGTTTGTCGCCCAACTGTTCTGGGTGATTGGCATTCACGGTAATCAGATGATTAAACCTATCCGCGAGCCGCTACTGCTGGGGGCGATTACCGTCAACATGAGCGCGTTTGAACAGGGTAAAGAGATTCCTAATATCATCACCATGCCGTTCTGGGATGTGTATATGAGTATTGGTGGCTCGGGTTTAACTATCGGCCTGCTGATTGCGGTCATGATCGCCACTAAGCGCAAAGAAATGAAAGAGATAGCCAAGCTCTCTTTTGGCCCTGGGATCTTTAATATTAACGAGCCGGTGATTTTTGGTATGCCGATTATGCTTAATCCTATTTTGGCCATTCCCTTCATCATTACGCCACTGGTCACCGGCACTATTGGTTACTTTGCAACGGCGATGGGTTTTGCTGGTAAAGCCGTTGTAATGGTGCCGTGGACCACACCGCCGCTGATCAACGCCTGGCTTTCGACAGCGGGTTCCATGGGCGCGGTCGTCACGCAATTGGGCTGCATTCTGGTTTCCATCCTGATTTACCTGCCATTTGTGAAAATTGCTTCTCGCCGTGCCGAACAGGCGCAACTGCAGGCCGAACGGCAACAAATTGCCAATAACGCGTGAGGAAGGTATGAGCAACGTAAAAATCACCATCCCAAAAGATTTCATCCTTGGCGCTGCGGCATCAGCGTGGCAAACCGAAGGCTGGAGCGGTAAGAAAGAAGGGCAAGATTCCTGGCTCGACGCCTGGTATAAAAACGACCGCCACGTCTGGCACGAAGGCTACGGCCCGGCGGTCGCCACGGATTTTATCAATCGTTACCACGAAGATGTGGCGTTGATGAGACAGGCAGGATTGACGCATTACCGCACCTCCATCAACTGGTCGCGCTTTTTCACTGATTACGAAAATGGCGTGGTTGATGAGGAATATGCGCAGTACTACGACAATCTGATCGACGAAATGCGCCGCACCGGCATTGAGCCGATGATCTGCCTCGAACACTACGAACTGCCCGCTACGCTGTTTGAAACCTACGGCGGCTGGGCGTCGAAAAAGGTGGTCGAGCTGTATGTGCTGTACGCTGAAAAAGTGTTTGCCCGTTATGCTCACAAAGTGAATCGCTGGTTTACCTTTAACGAGCCGATTGTGGTGCAAACCCGCGTCTATCTTGACGCGCTGCGCTGGCCATACGAGCAAAATACTCATAAATGGATGCAGTGGAATCACCACAAAAACCTCGCCACGGCAAAAGTGGTGAAACTGTTCCACGAGAAAGGATACAGCGGAACCGTGGGATGCATTCTTAATCCGGAAGTCACTTACGCACGTTCCAGTGCCACCCATGATCAGCAGGCCGCGCAAATTTACGACCTGTTCTACAACCGCGTATTCCTTGACCCTCTGGTGCATGGTGAATATCCGGAACAGTTGATTGAGCTGCTAGAAAAACACAATGTGCAGTGGGATTACACAGAACAAGAACTCGCGATCATCCGCGAAAATACCGTTGATGAATTGGGGATTAACTTGTACTACCCACATCGGGTAAAAGCACCGTCGAGAGCCTGGAACCCGGAGACGCCATTCCATCCGGCTTATTATTATGAGCCGTTTGAGTTGCCAGGGCGGCGGATGAATAAGTCGCGAGGGTGGGAAATTTACCCGTGCATTGTTTATGACATGGCGATGCGCATTAAAACTGAGTATCGCAATATTCCGTGGTTTGTCGCGGAGAGTGGAATGGGTACCGAAAATGAAGCGCAATTCCGTAATGCCGATGGTGTGATTGAAGATGATTATCGGATTACGTTTATCAGTGAGCATTTGTACCAGGCGCTGCGCGCCCGTGAAGATGGGGCAAATTGCCAGGGTTATATGCTGTGGGCATTCACCGATAACGTTTCCCCAATGAATGCATTCAAAAACCGTTACGGTTTGATTGAAATTAATCTGCAAAACAACCGTGAGCGGCGCGCTAAAAAATCAGCTCATTGGTATCGGTCTGTCAGCGAATCTCGAACGTTACAGCTTAACCTTAACGACGAATGGAAATAATATTTCAGATGAATAGTTTGATAAGCTAATGGGTATTAATCAGCGGCAGGACACAACGCCGCTTTTTTAGCAAACACATAGGTAATATTGTGGATAAGCTCGTACTTTCGCCAGAAAAAAAACAATACCAGGAAATTGGTGAGGATCTGCGCGCGCAAATAATACAGGGATTGTATCCGGTCGGTTCGCGTTTACCGCCGGAACGAAATATTGCTGAGACTTACGGTGTTAGCCGCACCATAGTCCGTGAAGCACTGCTCATGCTTGAACTGCAAGGTACGGTCGATATTCGACAGGGCTCAGGAGTGTATGTCACCCGTGTTCCTGCAGAAAACGAAGCGGAAGAAGAAGCCTTTTTCAGTAGCGATATTGGCCCATTTGAAATGCTCCAGGCGCGCCAGTTGCTGGAAAGCAATATTGCAGCATTCGCCGCAAAAATGGCGACCAAAGCTGATATCGACAATCTCAAACGTATTCTTGAACAAGAGCAGCGTGCGATTGCGATTAACGACCTGGGCCAGGATAACTGCAAAATGTTTCATCTGTTGCTGGCAGGTGCTTCGCAAAACCAGATGCTACTGGCGACGGTTGAAAGTATCTGGCGCCATATGGACAGCAGCCCAATGTGGCAGCAACTGCGCGCGCATATCGATTCCCGAAGTTATCGTCTTAAATGGCTTGGCGACTTACAAACTATTCTGGCTGCACTTCGCCGCCGGGATGTCATGGGGTCGTGGCAGGCAATGTGGCAGCATCTTGAGAACGTGAAAAACAGTCTGCTTGAACAGTCTGATTCTGATGCCCCTGATTTTGACGGCTATTTGTTCGAGTCCGTTCCTATCTTCCAGGGAAAACTGATGTGAAAATTGTGCCACTTTGTGCCGTGCCGCAGCATGAACAGCAAGTCACCGACTGGCTGTGGCAGGCGTTTGGCACTCCCGATAGCCGGGACTTTTTCGCCTCAATTGTGGTGACCAGCCAGCGGGAAGGTGAAATGCCGCTGACGTTTGTTGCCGTAGAAGGTGAGAAACTGGTTGGCACTGTAGGATTGTGGCGCTGCGATCTGATTAGCCGGCAGGATCTTTACCCTTGGCTGGCTGCACTTTACATCGATGAAAACCAGCGCGGATATGGTTTAGGGGCAAAACTGCAACAACACGTTATCGAACATGCCCGTGAATTAGGTTATCCGCACCTTTATCTCTATTCAGCCTGTAAAGGCTATTATGAACGCTTTGGCTGGCAGTACATTGGCGATGGCCTGGACTACCCAAATACGCCCGTCCATCTGTACCAATTCACTCTCTGAAAATCATTCGCCTGAATACGCAATGACTGAATGACGGCGTACAAGTGTTGGGCTAAACATATGAGTGATTTCGGGTAATTCACGTTTTTCAGCCAGCGCCAGTGCCAGTTCTGCAGCTTGTGCTGCCATAGTGATTATCGGGTAACGCACTGTTGTCAGGCGTGGACGCACATAGCGCGAGATCAGCACATCATCGAAGCCAATCAGTGAAATCTCTTTTGGTACGTCAATTCCGTTGTCGTTTAGAACGCCCATCGCACCTGCGGCCATAGAATCGTTATAACAGGCGACGGCACTGAAATGTTTCCCTCGGCCTAATAATTCGGTCATGGCCTGTTCACCGCCGCTTTCATCCGGCTCACCGTAAGTCACTAAGCGATCATTCACCGACAAGCCGTGCTCCGTTAGCGCATCGTAGTAACCCTGTAGCCGGTCATCCGCATCGGAAATCTGGTGGTTGGAACACAGATAACCAATTTTGGTATGGCCTTGCTGAATCAGGTGTCGTGTCGCGAGCCACGCGCCATAGCGATCGTCCAGCGCCACACAACGCTGCTCAAAACCGGGCAAGATGCGGTTAATCACTACCATCCCAGGCATCTGCTTCATTAGTGAAATCAATTCACTATCAGGAATCATCTTCGCGTGAACCACTAATGCCGCACAACGATGGCGAATGAGTTGTTCAATGGCCTGGCGCTCTTTTTGTTCGTTGTGATAGCCGTTGCCGATCAACAAAAAGTTACCGGTGCGGTAAGCAACTTGTTCGACCGCTTTTACCATTGCGCCAAAGAATGGGTCGGACACATCACCAACGATAAGACCAATAGTTTCAGTGGTTTGCTGTGCCAGTGCACGCGCATTGGCGTTAGGGTGATAATTTAGCTCTTCCATCGCGCAGGTGACTGCCTGACGTGATGCGTCGCTGGCTTTTGGTGAATCATTAATGACACGAGACACAGTGGCGACAGAAACGCCTGCCAGTCTTGCTACATCCTTTATTGTCGCCATCGTAAATATTCCTTGGTGGGTAAACGCTTACACAACTTTAAGTGTTACGGAAAAGACGCGTCACTTCAAGGTCGCAACTGTATTCCTTGTCGCAAACCTACGCAAAATGGGGGCGTTTTGAGTGTAATCGTTACACTTAGCGAATACGGGAATTCAAGCGCAGCGGCAGACAGAGGCATGTTCTGGATTTTTAATGATTTCAGACTAAATCTTTGCTTACAGTTTGCAGCGTGCTGTTGCTATTTCGCCATGGCGAAAAGTATTAAGCCACTGCTACATTTGAAGTCCCAGAGGTATTGATAGGTGATGTCAGCATCTAATGCTGATCACATGATTTACACCAACCTGCGCGGATGCGCAGGTTTTTTTTGCCCAAAATTTGCCTGCCTGTAACAAGACGCGATGTTTTAAACACCTGGTTGCACTTTCCGCTAATTCTCTTGCTTTTTCTCGCTGGTGACACTGACTGGACTGAGCCACAATTCAGATCCCAGAGGTATTGATTGGTGAGAATTCTAGTTACGTTGTTAAGTACAATTCTTTTGCACCGACCTGCGCAGATGCGCAGGTTTTTTTTGCCTTTTTTTCAGACAATGCATTCCGCCAAACTATCGCTCCTTTTTAGTTAGTCATGTAATCTGCTGCCACTACACTTAAACATCTGCGGCATTATTAATGACAAAGGGAGTTGCTATGCTATTTGGTTTTTTCCGTACGCTTTTTCGTATTCTGTTCAGGGTGCGACTTCATGGCGATCAACAACTTCTTTCCCAATCACGCGTTCTGATTGTCCCCAATCACGTCTCCTTTATTGACGGCATTTTACTGGCGTTATTTTTACCGGGGCGTCCGGTTTTTGCTGTGTACTCCTCGATTAGCCAGCAGTGGTATATGCGTTGGTTAAAATCCTTGATTGATTTTGTGCCGCTTGACCCAACAAAACCGATGTCGATTAAGCATCTGGTCCGCCTGGTTGAGCAGGGCAGGCCGGTTGTCATCTTCCCGGAAGGGCGCATCACGGTGAGTGGCTCATTGATGAAAATCTATGAGGGCGCAGGGTTTGTTGCCGCTAAATCTAATGCGACTGTTATCCCTATTCGCATTGACGGCGCCGAACTGACATTTTTCAGCCGCCTGAAAGGGTTGGTCAAACGCCGCTTATTCCCGCGCATTAATCTGCACATTCTGCCACCCACTTCAGTTGCGATGCCAGATGCACCACGTGCCCGCGACCGCCGCAAAATAGCTGGTGAGATGCTCCATCAAATTATGATGGAAGCGCGTATGGCAGTGCGCCCTAGGGAAACATTGTACGAGGCTTTGCTTTCCGCACAGTACCGCTATGGTGACCGTAAAAACTGTATCGAAGACATCAATTTCAAACCTGATACCTATCGTAGCTTGCTGACCAAAACGCTGTTTGTTGGGCGCATTCTGAATAAATACAGTGCGCCGGGCGAAACCATCGGGCTGATGTTGCCGAATGCGGCAATTACCGCTGCGGTAATTTTTGGTGCTTCATCGCGCGGACGAGTTCCTGCCATGATGAACTACACCGCGGGCGTGAAAGGGTTGACCAGCGCGATTACGGCAGCACAGCTCAAAACGATTTTCACCTCGCGTCAGTTCCTCGATAAAGGCAAGTTATGGCACCTTCCGGAGCAGCTTACGCAAGTGCGCTGGGTGTTCCTGGAAGATTTAAAAGCAGATGTCACGCTTGGCGATAAGCTATGGATATTCGGCCATTTATTCGTGCCGCATCTCGCACAAGTTAAACAGCAGCCAGAAGATGCTGCGATGGTGCTGTTCACTTCCGGTTCCGAAGGGAACCCTAAAGGCGTGGTGCATAGCCATAAAAGCCTGCTGGCAAACGTCGAGCAAATTCGCACGATTGCCGATTTCACCGCCAATGACCGCTTTATGTCAGCGCTGCCGCTATTCCACTCTTTTGGCCTGACGGTAGGTCTATTCACACCGCTATTCACTGGCGCGGAAGTGTTCCTTTATCCAAGCCCGCTGCATTACCGCATTGTGCCGGAACTGGTGTATGACCGTAACTGTACCGTGTTGTTTGGCACCTCTACGTTCCTTGGCAACTATGCTCGTTTTGCTAATCCATATGATTTCTACCGTCTGCGGTATGTCGTGGCAGGGGCGGAAAAACTTCAGGAGAGCACCAAACAAATCTGGCAGGACAAATTCGGCCTGCGCATTCTTGAAGGCTACGGCGTAACAGAGTGCGCCCCCGTGGTTTCCATCAACGTTCCCATGGCGGCGAAAGTCGGCACTGTGGGGCGCATTCTCCCGGCGATGGATGCCCGTCTGATGGCGGTTCCTGGTATTGAAGATGGTGGTCGGCTACAACTGAAAGGGCCGAACATCATGAAAGGTTATCTTCGTGTGGAAAACCCTGGCGTGCTGGAAGCGCCGAGTGCTGAAAACGCGCTGGGTGAAGTTGAACCGGGTTGGTATGACACGGGTGATATCGTCAAATTTGATGAAAACGGTTTTTGTGTTATTCAGGGACGAGCAAAACGCTTTGCAAAAATTGCCGGTGAAATGGTTTCGTTGGAAATGGTGGAGCAACTGGCACTCGGCGTTTCCCCAGAAAAAATGCATGCAACCGTCATCAAAATGGATGTAGCAAAGGGTGAGGCACTGGTGATGTTCACCACTGATAACGAGCTTAACCGCGAAAAACTGCTGCAATATGCTCGCGCAAATGGTGTGCCAGAGCTGGCTATTCCGCGCGATATTCGCTTCCTGAAACAGTTGCCTGTGTTAGGTAGCGGTAAACCCGATTACGTCAGCCTGAAAGCGCTGGTAGACCAACCGGAGACAGAGAATGCATGATAATGCCGTGAACGATACCTCTATCTGGTCCAGAGGTATGATGGCAGTTACCGGCGCGCAGTTTCTATCGGCGTTTGGTGATAACGCGCTGCTGTTTGCCACGCTTGCGGTGCTAAAACAACAGTTCTACCCCGACTGGAGCCAGCCTGTTTTGCAGATGGTCTTTGTCGGTGCGTACATTCTGTTTGCTCCGTTTGTCGGCCAGATAGCTGACAGCTTTGCCAAAGGGCGGGTGATGATGTTCGCCAACAGCCTTAAGTTAATGGGGGCGGCGATTATCTGCTTTGGCTTCAACCCGTTTATCGGCTATACGCTGGTGGGCGTGGGGGCTGCTGCTTATTCACCGGCTAAATATGGCATTCTCGGTGAACTAACCACTGGCGATCGTCTGGTGAAGGCCAATGGCCTGATGGAATCTTCGACTATTGCCGCAATTTTGCTTGGCTCAATGGCTGGCGGTGTGCTGGCCGACTGGCATATCGTGGCGGCACTTAGCCTGTGCGTGCTGGTGTATGCGGGCGCGGTTGTTGCTAACCTATTCATCCCAAAACTCGCCCCTGCACGCCCTGGTCAGTCATGGCGCTTTGCGCCGATGACACGCAGTTTCTTCACGGCGTGTCGCACACTTTGGCACAACGGTGAAACTCGTTTCTCACTAGTTGGCACCAGTTTGTTCTGGGGGGCAGGCGTAACACTGCGCTTCTTGCTGGTGTTGTGGGTGCCGGTGGCGCTGGGTATTACCGATAACGCGACGCCAACGTATCTGAATGCGATGGTGGCGGTGGGGATTGTCGTTGGGGCAGGTGCGGCGGCGAAACTGGTGACGCTTAAAACTGTAGCGCGTTGTATGCCTGCCGGTATTTTGATTGGCGTTGGCGTACTGTTCTTCGCCATGCAAACTGCATTGCTGCCGTCTTATATGCTGCTGGTGCTGATTGGTATTATGGGTGGTTTCTTTGTTGTGCCGCTGAACGCATTGCTTCAGGAACGAGGGAAACATTCGGTTGGCGCGGGGAATGCGATTGCTGTGCAGAATCTCGGCGAAAATACCGCGATGTTGCTAATGCTGGGGCTTTATTCGCTGGCGGTAAAAACCGGCGCGCCGATAGTCGGAATTGGAATTGGTTTTGGTGCCGTGTTTGCGCTCGCGATTGGCTGGCTGTGGGTTTGGCAGATTCGGCAGAAATAGTTTTATCCTCTCCCTGGGGAGAGGATATTTCTACATCACGGTGCCGGATAAGTATAAATCCGGTTCACCGCTTCTAACTCTTCAAGTACGTCTTCGCTCAAGTCCAGATGCAGGCTCTCAAGGTTAGTTTTCAACTGCTCAAGTGTGGTGGCACCTAACAGCGTGCTGGCAACAAACGGCTGACGGCGAACAAACGCCAGAGCCATTTGGGCTGGGTCAAGATTGTGTCGCTTAGCAACATCAACATAGGCGGCAACGGCATGCTGAGTCTGTTCGCCGCTATAACGAGTGAACCGGCTAAATAGCGTGTTGCGAGCGCCAGCAGGTTTAGCTCCGTTGAGATATTTACCGGTCAGCGTACCGAACGCCAGACAGGAGTAAGCCAGCAACTCCACACCTTCGCGCTGAGTAATTTCTGCCAGCCCCACTTCAAAGCTGCGGTTCACCAGACTGTATGGGTTCTGAATGGTGACGATGCGCGGCAAATCATGCTTTTCAGCAAGTTGCAGATAACGCATCACGCCCCATGGTGTTTCATTGGAGACGCCGATATAGCGGATTTTCCCGGCACGCTGGAACTCCGTGAGTGCTTCCAGGGTTTCAAGCAGGGTGACCGGTACAGCGTTATCGGTCCACGTATACCCCAATTTACCAAAGCAGTTGGTGGCACGTTGTGGCCAGTGAACCTGATAAAGGTCGATATAGTCGGTTTGCAAACGCTTCAGGCTGGCATCTAACGCATCACGAATATTTCTGCGATCCAGCATTTGATTTGGGCGGATGCCGGCATCGTTGTTGCGGCTTGGGCCACTGACTTTTGTGGCGATAATCAGTTTTTCGCGATTCGCGCGCTGCTTTAGCCAGTTACCGACGTAGGTTTCTGTTAAGCCTTGGGTTTCCGGGCGAGGGGGTACAGGGTACATTTCTGCGACATCAATCAGGTTAACACCCTGGCTGACTGCGTAATCGAGTTGTTCATGAGCGTCGGCTTCGCTGTTTTGCTCACCAAACGTCATGGTTCCCAGCCCTAGCGTACTTATTTCAAGAGAGCTGTGGGGGATACGGTGATATTGCATAGCCGCCTTCCTTATTCTTCTGTCTTATCGGTCAGGCAAGCACCCGACAAAAAATTGACTAATAACCAAAATAATTCGAGCTGCATCGCGGCGGCAAGTGAATGAATCCCGATGAGCTTACATAAGTAAGTGATTCGGGTGAATAAACGTAGCCAACAATGATGCAGCTTGAAGTATGACGGGTATAAACATGGCAGAAGGGAGGCAAAAGCGGAAGGGGGAATGTGAAGAAAAAGTGTTACAGGCCAGCGAGGCGCTGACCTTTATACGCTGTATTTACTAACGTTCGATAATTTGTGAAACATCATCGCGATTAATCTGCATCTCATTGCCTTGCTGATCGCGATAGCTAACCAAACCGGTGTCGTCATCGACTTGCGGTTTACCATCAGTCAGGATCATACGGCCATCTTTGGTTGCCATCACGTAATCGCTGCTACAACCTGAAACCGCAAATGCCAGACCGACAGCGGAAATTATAACTGCCCATTTTTTCATCGTTATTCGCCTCGTGTGGTATGGAATGACATATACAGTCTAGTAATAACTCGGGCAACTGTTAAAAGTAAGCAGTAAATTCTTAAAAGAAACAGCGGGGAAGCGAGAATGCTTCCCCCGAGACGATTAAAGCGGGTTCTTTTTGTTGCGAATAAGATTTAGTGTTTCTACCGCAATTGAGAAGAACATCGCAAAGTAGATGTAACCTTTCGGCACATGAATATCGAAGCCTTCAAGAATCAGCGTAAAACCGACCAGCAACAAGAATGACAGCGCCAGCATTTTCACCGAAGGGTGGCGTTCTACAAAATCACCAATCGATTTTGCAGCAAACATCATCACCATTACGGCAATCACCACAGCAGCCATCATAATAAACAGATGATCGGACAGGCCAACGGCTGTAATGACGGAATCCAGACTGAAGATAATATCCAGCAGCATTATCTGCACAATTGCGCCAAAGAAGGAGTGAACGTTGGTTTTTATTCCTTCCTCTTCACCTTCAATGGACTCGTGAATCTCTTTGCTCGCTTTCCAGATTAAGAACACGCCACCTAATGTCAAAATGAGGTCTCGTGCCGAGAACGCATGGCCCATCACGGAAAACAGAGGGTGAATTAAGTGCGTCATCCAGGCGATAGACGCCAGTAACACCAAACGCATAATCATCGCAGCCCCCAGTCCCAGGCGGCGCGCTTTGGCTTGCTGCGCTTTAGGCAGCTTCGCCACAACAAGTGAGAGGAAGATGATATTGTCGATACCCAGAACGATTTCCAGAATCGTCAGTGTCCCTAGCGCCATCCACGCGTTAGGATCGGTAACCCATGCAAACAACATTTAAAGCCCTGCCAGAAATTATAAAACGCCAATTATAAACGCGAGCTGAACGCAGGACACAAATTAATTGGTGCTACAACGAGAAATGATTAGCCAGTAAAGCGGCGGTAAAGTTCTTTTTCAGATAAAAACCGCGCGGGAGCGTAAGAATTGGCGCGCCATCAGCACCGAATGCATTGGTTAGCGCTTTGCTATTGGCGGCTTTGGGGCGTAACTGCAACACTTCTCCGTGTCGTGCGGTGATGCGCTCAACCTGGCCGAGCACAATCAAATCCATTAACTCTTCCCAATCCTGACGCAACTGCTGCTCTTCTTCCTCGGAAGGAGCCCACAGCAAAGGCGTGCCGATATGACGCTCAGCAAGAGGAATTTGCCGCTCTCCTTCAACCGGAACCCACAGAACCCGTTTTAATTTGTGGCGCACATGGCTGGTTTCCCACGTCACCCCTGTGTTACCGGTGAGCGGGGCCACGCAAACAAAAGTAGTTTCCAACGGGCGGCCAAATCTATCCACAGGAATAGTTTTCAGCTCAATTCCTAATGCTGCGAAATCTTGTTCAGGTTTGCTACCAGCACTGGCACCCAGCCATAGTTCAAGCAAAACACCGATCCAGCCTTTGTCGCGCTTGAGATCCTTTGGGATCGGCAATCTGGCTAAAGCTGCCAGTTCACCTAGCGTATAGCCAGCCAGCTTCTGAGCTTGAGTCAGTAATATCTGTTCGTTTTCTGGAGGGTTAAGTAAGGGACTGAGTGTTTGCATGTTATCTTGTTACTGGCTGTTCAAAAAGTAAGCGTAATTATCCCGCGATATAAAGATAGTTTAGCGTGCCGGGGATAAGAATGACAATGCACTGATTTTTAATAACTTTTAAGATTAAAACTTATCGTTTTTTAATTTGGAAAAAACCTTTTCCCATTCTGGTCACCGGGAGTGAACAGGATCTTACACCGGGTTATCCACAGAAAAATGGGATAAGTGATAAAAAAGCTCACTACTGGTTCGATTTACAGCCTTGACTGGGGGTTAAACCCATTTTTTCACCAGATTGTGACTAACTTGTTGGCACAATCTGTGGATAAAAACGTCATTGGTCGATCTTTCATCAGTGTGAGATCTTCATGTGTGATGATCGTCACACTACTGAGCTGTAAGTTATTCATTATATCTTTATTGTATTGAATATATTGATTATTTTATTTCATATTTTTAATGGGTTTCAGGAGTTATCCTAAGTTGTCCCGAGTGTATAAGGTAGTTCTTCACAGTTATATCCACAGAAAAAGTGAATAAACTGCGAGGCCCATCCACGTTAATGTTTATAACTCGGTCATATTTTGTGAGTTATTCAAATGTTATTCCTTCTGAGAACCGTTACACAGTGGTTTACCGTCTAGCGCTTGTATGAAACAATCGCCCTAATCTAAGTTTGTTTTGAGGTAGTCCGGTGATCGATGATGATGGCTACCGCCCGAATGTTGGTATCGTAATCTGTAATCGGCAGGGTCAGGTAATGTGGGCCAGGCGTTTTGGTCAACATTCCTGGCAGTTTCCGCAAGGTGGCATCAATCCTGGCGAATCCCCGGAACAGGCAATGTACCGGGAGCTTTTCGAGGAAGTGGGTTTACAGCGAAAAGATGTCCGAATACTCGCCTCGACCCGAAACTGGTTACGTTACAAGTTACCTAAACGTTTGGTGCGTTGGGACACAAAGCCGGTTTGTATCGGCCAGAAACAAAAATGGTTTCTCTTGCAGTTGATCAGTAGCGATAACGATATCAATATGCAAACCAGTAGTACCCCAGAGTTTGATGGCTGGCGTTGGGTTAGTTATTGGTATCCGGTTCGTCAGGTCGTCTCCTTTAAACGCGATGTGTATCGTCGGGTGATGAAAGAGTTTGCAAGCGTCGTAATGCCGCTACAGGAAGTTGCGCCACCACGTAATAACGCGCCTGCATGGCGACGTAAAAGAGGTTAAGTCACGCGAAAAATGCTTACCCGTCTGCGAGAAATAGTCGAGAAGGTTGCCAGTGCCCCGCGCCTCAATGAGGCGCTGGATATTTTGGTTACAGACATCTGCCTTGCGATGGATACCGAGGTATGCTCGGTTTATCTCGCAGATCATGACAGGCGCTGCTTTTATCTCATGGCAACACGTGGCCTTAAAAAGCCACGTGGTCGCACCATTACACTCGCATTTGATGAAGGCATTGTCGGACTGGTTGGGCGTCTTGCAGAGCCGATAAACCTTGCTGATGCGCAGAAGCACCCAAGTTTTAAATATGTACCTGCAGTAAAAGAAGAACGTTTTCGCGCCTTCCTGGGTGTCCCTATCATCCAGCGTCGCCAGTTGCTGGGTGTGTTGGTAGTACAACAACGTGAGCACCGGCAATATGATGAAAGCGAGGAGTCTTTCCTCGTTACGCTCGCCACACAAATGGCGGCAATCCTCTCTCAATCACAGCTGGCTGCCTTATTTGGTCAATATCGCCAAACGCGTATTCGTGCGTTGCCTGCATCTCCGGGTGTAGCAATTGCCGAAGGTTGGATGGATTCGACACTCCCTTTAATGGAGCAAGTGTCGGAGGCATCTACACTCGATACGACACTTGAGCGTGAACGTCTGACTGCAGCACTTGAAGAGGCTTCCAACGAATTTCGCCGCTATAGCAAACGCTTTGCAGCGGGAGCTCAGAAAGAAACTGCGGCCATCTTTGACCTTTATTCTCACCTACTTACCGATGCCCGACTTCGTCGTGAACTATTCGAAGAGGTGGATAAAGGGTCAGTGGCAGAATGGGCAGTCAAAAAAGTCATCGAAAAATTTGCGGAGCAATTCGCAAGCCTCAGCGACAGCTACCTAAAAGAACGAGCGGGCGATCTCCGCACGCTCGGTCAACGTCTGCTATTCCATCTTGATGACAACATTCAGAGCCCAAATACATGGCCTGAACGCTTTGTGCTGGTGGCTGATGAGCTATCTGCAACCACGCTTGCTGAATTGCCGCAAAACCGCCTGGTTGGTGTTGTTGTGCGTGATGGTGCTGCGAACTCGCATGCTGCAATCATGGTGCGGGCGTTGGGCATTCCAACCGTCATGGGAGCTGATATTCAACCCTCTGTGCTGCATCGGCGCACATTGGTTGTTGATGGCTATCGGGGTGAATTGCTGGTTGACCCTGAAACAGTGTTGTTGCAGGAATACCAACGGCTTATCACCGAAGAGAATGAACTCACTCTTCTGGTTGAAGACGGTGTTGATAGCCCGGCGGCACTGAAAAGTGGTGAGCGTGTGCAAGTCATGCTGAATGCGGGTCTGAGCCCGGAGCATGAGCAGCAACTTGGCAGTCGTATCGACGGAATAGGTTTATACCGCACCGAAATCCCGTTCATGCTGCAAAGCGGCTTCCCGTCAGAAGAAGAACAGGTCGCCCAATATCAGGGCATGTTGCAGATGTTTAACGAAAAACCGGTCACGCTACGAACGCTTGATGTTGGGGCGGATAAACAATTGCCGTATATGCCTATCAGTGAAGAAAATCCATGTCTGGGCTGGCGAGGAATCCGTATCACGCTTGACCAACCTGAGATTTTCCTCGTGCAGGTGCGCGCTATGCTGCGTGCTAATGCGGCCACGGGTAACTTGAGCATTCTGCTACCGATGATCACCAGCATCGACGAGATTGATGAGGCACGCCGCCTGATTGACCGTGCCGGGCGCGAAGTGGAAGAGGTACTCGGTTATGAGCTACCTAAGCCGCGTATTGGTGTGATGGTTGAAGTCCCGTCGATGGTATTCATGATGGGGCACCTTGCCAGCCGCGTTGATTTTATCTCTGTGGGCACCAACGACCTGACGCAATATTTGCTGGCCGTCGATCGCAATAACACTCGCGTTGCAAGCCTGTATGACAGTCTTCACCCGGCAATGATCCGTGCGTTGAGCCACATTGCGAAAGAGGCGGAACGTAACGGTATTGACCTATGTTTATGTGGTGAAATGGCGGGTGACCCGATGTGCGTGGCACTGCTGGTGGGTATGGGTTATCGCCATTTGTCGATGAACGGCCGCTCGGTGGCTCGCGTCAAATATCTGTTGCGCCACATTAGCCTGGAAGAGACACAACAGCTTGCGCAGCGTAGCCTGGAAGCTCAATTATCGACAGAAGTGCGCCATCAGGTTGCGTCCTTCATGGAACGACGAGGAATGGGTGGTTTGATTCGCGGCGGGCGTTAGTTGCTGGCGCCGCTCTTCTTTCTCATACCTTATTCATGCCGAAATAATTCGAGTTGCAGCCAACACAGCCGCGGCTCGAAGTATGAAGGGCATTACATATCTTTTACAACTTCACCGACTTAATCCTTGAGCCCTTTGTGCTATGATCCGCTGCTTTCGGAGCGCATCCGCACAGATGCGTACTTGCAACCCATCGTCGACTTTCGGTGGGGTAACAATGGTTTGTGGTGACAGATGAATAGTGGCTATCTGCATTTCCCTGAATTTGACCCGGTGATTTTTTCCGTCGGGCCAGTCTCTTTGCACTGGTACGGAGTGATGTACCTGGTTGGTTTCGTGTTTGCTATGTGGCTTGCGGGTCGTCGCGCCAATAAGCCAGGTAGCGGTTGGACGAAAGACGAAGTCGAAAACCTGCTATATGCTGGCTTCCTCGGGGTATTCCTCGGCGGACGCCTTGGTTATGTCTTCTTCTACAACCTGCCATCCTTCCTTGCTGACCCACTGTATCTGTTTAAAGTCTGGGATGGCGGTATGTCCTTCCACGGCGGGCTAGTTGGTGTTATCTGCGTGATGATTTGGTTCGCGCGCCGTACTCACCGCAACTTCTTCCAGGTTGCTGATTTTATTGCACCATTGATCCCATTTGGTTTGGGCGCAGGCCGCCTGGGCAACTTCATCAATGGTGAACTGTGGGGCCGTGTTGATCCAAACTTCCAGTGGGCGATGCTGTTCCCTGGTTCCCGCAGTGAAGACGTTGGCCTGTTGGCTACACATCCTGAATGGCAGTCGCTGTTTAACACCTACGGTGTCTTACCACGTCATCCTTCTCAGCTTTACGAGATGGTTTTGGAAGGTATCGTGCTGTTCATCATTCTTAACGTCTTCATCCGTAAACCGCGCCCAATGGGGGCTGTATCCGGCCTGTTCCTGATTGGCTATGGTGCTTTCCGCATTATCGTTGAATTCTTCCGCCAGCCGGATGCACAGTTTACCGGTGCGTGGGTGCAGTACATCAGCATGGGGCAAATCCTCTCGATTCCGATGATTGTCGCCGGTGTGGTAATGATGGTTTGGGCGTATCGTCGTCGTCCACAGCAACAGCTTTCGTGAGGAAACATGCAACAGTATCTTGATTTGATGAAACATGTGCTGGAAAACGGCACTCCAAAAGATGACCGCACTGGCACCGGTACGCTGTCGATTTTCGGTCATCAGATGCGCTTCAATTTGCAAGATGGTTTCCCGCTGGTTACCACTAAACGCTGCCATTTACGCTCCATCATTCATGAACTACTGTGGTTCCTGAAGGGGGAAACCAACGTTGCATATCTGCATGAAAACAACGTCTCTATCTGGGACGAATGGGCAGATGAAAATGGCGACCTTGGCCCTGTGTATGGCAAGCAGTGGCGCTCTTGGGCAACGCCAGATGGCCGCCATATTGACCAGTTAACCACTGTGATTAACCAGCTTAAAAACGATCCCGACTCACGCCGCATTATTGTTTCGGCGTGGAACGTGGGTGAGCTGGATAAAATGGCACTGGCACCATGCCATGCGTTCTTCCAGTTCTATGTGGCTGACGGCAAGCTTTCCTGCCAGCTTTATCAACGTTCATGTGACATCTTCCTTGGCCTGCCGTTTAATATCGCCAGCTATGCATTACTGGTGCATATGATGGCGCAGCAATGTGACCTGGAAGTGGGTGATTTTGTCTGGACCGGTGGCGATACTCATTTGTACAGCAACCACCTCGAGCAAACTCGCTTGCAGTTAACCCGTGAGCCACGGGCTCTGCCAAAACTGGTTATTAAACGTAAACCTGAATCACTGTTCGATTACCGTTTCGAAGATTTTGAAATCGAGGGCTACGATCCGCACCCTGCGATCAAAGCGCCAGTCGCTATCTGACGACTGACAGCCTGCCATAACCGGTGCCATTTGTGCGCCGGTTTTTTTTGCCTGAATTTTGTCTTTGCGAGCCTCTTTCCAGCACTTCTGCAACCTTATGAAACCCTAAAACTATCCTTCGAGTCACCCCGAAAAATAGTTCTTTGGCAGTGGCGAAGAATTTTTCGGCTGGCACACTGCCGCCATGAAAATAAAACAACAAGGCTTTAGCCTGATAGAAATGATGGTGGTAATGATCATTGTTGCGGTACTTGGCGCTGGAGGTTTGTTTGGCTGGCAACAGTGGCAGCAACAGCAACGGCTATGGATAACCACCCAGCATGTCCGCAATTTGCTCGAAGAGCTACGCAGTGATGCTAACTGGCATAACCGAGACCATCTGTTAGTAGTGAAACGAACAGAAAAAATGTGGTGTCTTACTAGTAAGTTGGCGGAGGACAGTGAATGTCATTCTGACAAACGCTGGCGATTAAACCAGCCTTTTACTGATGTTGATATTACTGAGATAACGCCAGGTGTGGGATTCTATGGATTGAGAAATACCGCCTGGCCTGGCCATATATTGTTGCAAAGCATGGCTGGTAAATGGCGGGTTGTTCTTTCGGCTCAGGGAAGAGTTCGTGTCTGCGAGGTTATAGGGAGCAACAAATGCAGCTAAATCAGCAGGGATTCACCTTACTGGAAACGCTCATCGCCATGGCATTAAGTAGTATTGTTTTGCTAGGTGCAGGACGGTTATTTCCAGCTCTGCAACAAGCAGTATTGCAGCAATATCAAAAAGAAAGTCTACAAGAGTCACTCTGGCAGTTGGCGTTCAGTTTGGGGAAACAGTTGCAAAGAGCAGGCTATTGCCACGGAAGCTGCCAGGGAGATGGGTTGATACTGCGCAAAGAGGGCGGATGCGTTTTGTTGCAATGGGATAGCAATAGTAATGGGCGCTGGGAGCCTTCCAGCCATGCCGAAACTGAATTGGCAGGTTATCGACTAAACGGTAGCAATCTGGAATTTATGCGCGGAGCTACCAGTTGTGAAGGAAGTGGCTGGGAGAAAATATCCGATCCAGCAATAATGGCTATACAGAAATTCTCGGTGACCCGCCAGGCTCGTCACTCAATGCCTCCGCTGTTAATAATTGAACTGGAAGCGGCTTTCAAAAAAGGCCGAAACCAGGTGTCTTTGCACCATACCGTTGTGGGATATAACTTGTGAGTGGACATCCTGAGCGGGGAAATATCACCCTCGGATTCGTGCTGCTATTGTTTGCGCTGGGGATATTAATGCTAGGTGGATTACAACGACAGTTAAGTCACCAGCGGCACTTAGTCGCCAGCGAAATAGGTTTTCTTAAGCAATATGCTGCTGCCATTTCTGCTCAGGCCTGGGGAAGTCAGTTAATCTGGCAACCTAAGCAAACCTGGCACTGCCAGCAAGAAATAGAAAAAGGCTGGAAGGCCTGCGTCTTGTTGGTCGAAAGAAATGAGGTGTTGATGGCGGTGCGTGGAACGTATTCAGGAGCGCAATTGCCACTCACACTTTGGCGATGGGGTGTTGTAGATAATTCACATTGGTTATCAACCCCTCATGGCTGGCTGGATTTTTGCCCTTTTGCTGAGGTGCCCAGATGTCAGTTACCACAGTAAAATCATTAGAGCGCGGATTTAGCCTGATTGAAGTGTTATGTGCTATGGCACTATTTTCAGTAGTGATGCTAGCTCTGCTGGGGTATTACCGGGTATTACAACAAGGTTTTCAGTCTCAATGGCATTCTCGCCAGCTGTGGCGTTTAGCCGTAGAAATGAGCGAGCCTGATGTGCCATTGCCAACAGATGGATGGAAAGTCAGTCGACAGCAGACATCAGCGGCGGGATGTGTCAGCATCGCCGTTACTATTATTAGCCCTGGCGGGCGAACCGGGCAGCTATCGCGGCTACATTGCCCGCAAAAAGAGAAAAGTCAGGAGTAGCGATTCTATGTTGCGTGTTTACCATTCCAACCGGCTGGATGTGCTGGAAGCAATTATGGAATTTATTGTGGAAAGGCAACCGTTGCCGGACCCATTCCAGCCTGAAGTGGTGTTGGTGCAAAGCACCGGTATGGCTCAGTGGCTACAAATGACCCTGGCACAAAAATTTGGTATCGCGGCGAATATTAGTTTCCCGCTTCCCGCCAGTTTCATCTGGGACATGTTTGTACGTGTGTTACCAAACATTCCTGAGCAAAGTGCTTTTAACAAGCAAAGCATGAGCTGGAAATTGATGACGCTCATCCCCACGATGCTGGAGCAGCCTGAATTTTCACTGCTGAGTCAGTATCTTGAAGAAGATGAAAATGGGCGAAAACTCTCCCAGTTGGCCTCAAGAATTGCTGACCTCTATGACCAATATTTAGTTTATCGGCCTACATGGTTAAGCCTGTGGGAAAAAGGTGAACTTGTAGACAATGTGGGTGAAGCCCAATTGTGGCAGGCTCCGCTCTGGGCTGCATTGGTACGGCATACGCAAGAACTTGAACAGCCGCAATGGCACCGTGCAAATCTCTATCAACGTTTCATTGATACTCTGGAAAAAAGCAGTGAATGCCCGCCGGGCTTACCAGAGCGTGTGTTTATTTGTGGTATTTCGGCATTGCCACCGGTTTATCTTCAGGCGCTACAGGCACTTGGTAAGCACATTGACGTGCATTTGCTGTTTACCAACCCTTGCCGCTACTACTGGGGCGATATTAAAGACCCCGCTTATCTTGCACGCTTGATCAGCCGTCGGCGTCGCAGCCACGCGCAGCGAGACATCACGTTGCCACTGTTTAAAGATTGCGACACAGCCTCAGCATTGTTCAACGACGATGGTGAGCAAGACATTGGCAACCCACTGCTGGCCTCATGGGGGAAGTTGGGGCGTGATTACACGTACTTGTTAGCTGAATTACAGCGTTTTGAAGAGATTGACGTATTTGTCGATATTGAGCCTGACAATGTGCTGCGCAATGTGCAGTACGATTTGCTGGAGCTGCAAAACAATGCTGTCACCGGATTAACCGAAGAAGAGTTTGAACATAGTCATAAGAAACGTCTTCTTGCCCTTAATGATCAATCAGTGACATTCCATGAATGCCACAGTCCTCAGCGTGAAGTCGAAGTGCTGCACGATCAACTGCTTGCGATGCTGGATGCCGATCCGGCATTAACTCCTCGTGACATCATCGTGATGGTGGCAGATATCGATAGCTACAGCCCATTTATCCAGGCCGTATTTGGTAATGCTGTTGGTGAGCGTCGCTTACCCTTTGCGATTTCTGACCGTCGCGCCAGGCAGGCTCACCCGGCTCTGCAGGCGTTTATTTCTCTACTTTCCCTTCCTGATAGCCGTTTCGCTGCACAGGATGTTCTTGCGCTGCTTGAGGTTCCCGCACTGGCTGCTCGCTTCTCAATTAACGAAGAAGGGCTGCGCTATTTGCGCCAATGGGTCAATGAATCTGGGATCCGTTGGGGAATTGACGACGACAATGTGCGTGAATTGGATCTTCCCGCAACCGGGCAGCACACTTGGCGCTTTGGTCTCACGCGTATGCTGTTGGGTTATGCAATGGATAGTCAGGCGGGTGAATGGCAGTCAATTCTCCCTTACGATGAGTCGAGCGGTTTAATTGCTGAACTTGTCGGGCAACTGGCCGAATTACTAATGCAGTTGAACATCTGGCGTAGGGAGCTCTCTGTAACCCGGCCATTAGCCGAGTGGACAACAGTCTGCCGTGACATGTTATCGAGTTTCTTCATGCCTGATACTGAAACAGAAGGTGCGTTGGCGCTGATTGAACAGCAGTGGCAAGAGATCATTAAATATGGTCTTGAGTCGCGTTACCAGGAACATATCTCGCTGACGTTATTACGTGACGAGCTGGCCCAGCGCCTCGATCAGGAACGTATCAGTCAACGTTTCCTGGCCGGGCCAATAAACTTCTGTACCCTGATGCCGATGCGTTCCATTCCTTTCAAAGTTGTGTGCTTGCTTGGTATGAATGATGGCGTTTATCCGCGTACGCTGGCGCCACTTGGGTTTGATCTAATGAGCCAGAAGCCGCAACGTGGTGACCGTAGCCGCAGGGACGATGACCGTTACTTATTCCTTGAAGCCCTCAATTCGGCACAATTACGTTTTTATATCAGCTATATCGGGCGGTCTATTCAGGACAACAGCCAACGCTACCCTTCAGTGCTGGTTGATGAATTACTGGACTACATCGCGCAAAGCCATTGTTTGCCACAGAACACGGAACAGACCTGTGATGAAAGCAGTGAGCTTGTGAAAAAACATCTGGTTCAGCGGCATTATCGCACTCCTTTTGAGGCTGGTAATTTTTTGCCAGGAGCGCTTGTACAAAGCTATGCCAACGAATGGTTGCCTGCTGCAAGTGAGCAGGGCCAGGCTCAGGTGGCATTTATTCAACCATTACAAGAAGAGAGCCAGGAAGTCATTACGCTCGACCAGTTACAGCGTTTCTGGCGTCATCCAGTACGAGCGTTTTTCCAGATGCGTCTGGGTATCCATTTTCGACTTGAAGAGAGCGATTTACCCGATGCCGAGCCGTTCACATTAGATAGCCTTGAGCGTTTCCAGATGAATCAGGAACTGCTCAATACCCTGGTTCAGGAAGGTGACTCTCAGCAACTATTCCGCCGCTACCGTGCGGCAGGCTCGTTGCCGTATGGAGCTTTCGGTGAGATTTTATGGGAAACCCAGTTAACAGAAATGGCTGAGCTGGCGCAAAAAGTGAGAGCCGAACGGCAAAACGGTAACAGCCTGGAAGTCTCGCTCGATTTAGACGGAACAAGGCTTGAAGGTTGGTTGTCGGATGTGCAGGCTGATGGCTTGTTACGCTGGCGTCCTTCCATCCTCAACCCGGCACACGGTCTGCAGCTATGGATTGAACATGTTGTCTGGTGTGCATTGGGAGGTGATGGTGAAAGCCGCCTGTATGGAAGGGATTCAACAGAGTGGAAATTCCCTGCACTTGATGTGAAACAGGCAAAAAGCTATCTCCAGCAACTTATTGATGGTTATCGGAAAGGATTAGTACAACCGCTCTTATTGCTTCCCATGAGTGGTGGAGCATGGATAAAAGCCTGTTATGAACCCGCGAATGATGCCATTTTATGGGATGAGCAGACGCAACAGAAAGCCAAAAGTAAACTATTGGCGGCCTGGGAAGGGAATCAGAGAGTTGAAGGTGAGGGGGCCGATATGTGGTTACAACGACTGTATCGTACGCTCGAGCCAGACTACTACGAGGCAATTATAAGAGAGGCGGAGCGCTACTTACTGCCGCTGTTTCGTTTCAATAAAGCTTAAATGTCTGTATAAAAATTGCACAACCCGGCAGGTTCATCTATGATGCGCTACTTGCTCAGGGTTGGCGAAAAAAGAAACAACTAAAATAGTAGATTTTTTTTAAAAGTTGTTAATGATGAGTGAGTTAGGAAGTTTCGTGATTATGAGGTTTGTGAATGCCTAAATGCAGCACCTGGTTAAAACCGCTTTTCTTGTTGTTAGTTGCCCTTTGGGCACCATTAAGTCAGGCAGACACGGGTTGGCAACCTATCCAGGAAACTATCCGCAAAAGTGAGAAAGACAACCGTCAATATCAGGCTATACGTCTTGATAATGGTATGACAGTGCTGCTGGTTTCTGATCCGCAAGCTGTTAAGTCATTGTCTGCGTTGGTTGTTCCTGTTGGATCTTTAGAAGATCCTAACGACCATCTTGGCTTGGCTCACTATCTTGAACATATGACGCTGATGGGCTCTAAAAAATATCCGGAGCCGGATAGCCTGTCAGAGTTTCTCAAAAAGCATGGTGGCAGCCACAACGCCAGTACTGCAACTTACCGCACTGCGTTTTATCTCGAAGTGGAAAACGATGCGCTGGAAGGGGCTGTTGACCGTTTGTCTGATGCTATCGCTGAACCCAATCTCGCCCCAGAATATGCTGAACGTGAACGTAATGCGGTTAATGCTGAGCTGACCTTAGCTCGCGCCCGTGACGGTATGCGTATGGCGCAAGTTAGTGCTGAAACTATCAACCCTGCACATCCGGGTTCGCGTTTTTCCGGCGGTAACCTTGAAACTCTGCGCGACAAACCAGGCAGCAAGCTGCTGGATGCTCTGATAGCTTTCCGTGATAAATATTATTCTGCGAACCTGATGAAGGCCGTTATTTACAGTAATAAACCATTGCCGGAACTGGCAAAAATTGCTGTGGAAACCTATGGCCGGGTGCCAAATAAAAACATTGAACGGCCAGTTATTAATGTGCCGGTTGTCACGGATGCGCAAAAAGGAATCGTAATTCATTACGTCCCCGCATTGCCTCGCAAAGTGGTGCGTGTTGAATTCCGTATCGACAATAATAGCGATAAATTCCGCAGCAAAACTGATGAATTAATTGGCTATTTGATTGGTAACCGTAGCAATAATACGCTTTCTGACTGGCTGCAAAAGCAGGGGCTGGCGGATAGCATCCGTGCCGATTCCGACCCGTTAGTTAACGGTAATAGTGGCGTGTTCGCAATCTCCGTATCGTTGACTGATAAAGGTCTCGCGCAGCGTGATGAAGTGGTTGCGGCTATTTTCAGTTACTTAAATAAATTGCGTGAGAATGGCGTCGATAAAAGTTATTTCGACGAACTTGCCCATGTTCTCGATCTCGACTTCCGTTATCCATCAATAACCCGTGATATGGATTACGTTGAATGGTTAGCGGACACCATGCTTCGCGTGCCGGTCGAGCACACACTTGATGCTGTCAACATCGCCGATCAATACGATCCAGCGGCTATTAAAGCTCGCCTGGAGATGATGACGCCGCAAAATGCACGTGTCTGGTATATCAGCCCGAAAGAGCCACATAACAAAACGGCTTACTTTGTAGAAGCGCCTTATCAGGTCGATAAAATCACAACACAAGTCTTCGATACCTGGCAGAAAAAAACGGCAGCAATCAAACTGGCATTGCCGCAATTGAACCCGTACATCCCGGATGACTTTACGTTAGTTAAACCAGATAAAACCTATGCTCACCCTGAGTTGCTGGTAAAAGAACCAGGCTTGCGTGTGTTGTATATGCCAAGTCACTATTTTGCCAGTGAACCAAAAGCTGACGTAACTATGGTGCTGCGTAACCCACAGGCGATGGATAGTGCAAAAAACCAGGTCTTATTTGCCCTGAATGACTATCTGGCTGGAATCGCGTTGGACGAGTTAAGCAACCAGGCCTCCATTGGCGGTATTGGCTTCTCTACAAATGCCAATAGCGGTTTGATGGTTAATGCCAACGGTTATACCCAACGTTTGCCACAGCTTTTTGAAGCACTGCTAAAAGGCTATTTCTCCTATACACCGACTCAAGAGCAGTTGGATCAGGCAAAGTCATGGTATGCCCAAATGATGGATTCGGCAGACAAAGGCAAAGCTTACGATCAGGCGATTATGCCGGTGCAGATGGTGTCGCAGGTGCCATATTTCCAGCGTGAAACGCGCCGCGCGTTGCTGCCTGATCTGACGATAAAAGACGTGCTTGATTATCGGGAAGTTTTAAAAACTAATGCTAAACCTGAGTTTTTAGTACTGGGTAATATGTCTCCTGGTCAGGCAAAAGAGCTTGCGCATAACGTACAAAGCCAGCTGACTACCAAAGGTAATGAGTGGTGCCGCAATAAAGACGTGCTTGTTGATAGCAAACATTTAGCGATGTTTGAAAAAACAGGAGGCAGCACGGATTCAGCGCTGGCCGCAGTTTATGTCCCGAAAGGTTTCGATGAAACGGTAAGTACTGCTTACAGCTCTATGCTGGGGCAAATCATTCAGCCTTGGTTCTACAACCAGTTGCGTACCCAGGAACAGTTGGGTTATGCCGTGTTTGCGTTCCCGATGTCAGTTGGGCGCCAGTGGGGGATTGGTTTCTTGCTGCAAAGTAACGATAAGCAACCAGCCTACTTGTACCAGCGGTTTAAAGCGTTTTACCCAACGGCTGAAAAGAAGTTGCGTGAGATGAGCGCTGAAGATTTTGCTCAAATGCAGCAGGGGATGATCAGTGAGATAATGCAGGCACCGCAGACCTTGTCTCAGGAGGCTTCACAACTGAGCAAAGATTTCGAACGCGGAAACCTGGATTTTGATTCGCGTGATAAAGTAGTCGCCGAAATTAAAAAACTTACGCCGCAAAAACTGGCTGATTTCTTCCATCAGGCAGTGATTGAACCGCAGGGAATAGCTGTACTGTCGCAAGTTTCTGGTAGCCACAATGGCAAGTCAGATTATGCCACTCCGAAAGGCTGGAAAACCTGGAAGGAGGTCAGCTCTCTGCAGCAATCATTGCCGCTTGTAGACGCTAAGTAATGGCGGCCACGGCACCTGCAACTTGAAAGACAATGGGTATAATAATGACCGGAATCGCTCAGCCGCTTGACCCTCTTAGTTTACCTCTGACGGGGGAGCGGCTGATTGAAGCCTCTGCCGGTACCGGAAAGACATTTACCATTGCGGCACTCTATTTGCGTTTGCTGCTTGGCCTGGGTGGGCAAAATGCTCATCCCCGGCCACTCTCCGTTGAAGAATTATTGGTCGTTACCTTTACTCAGGCTGCGACCGAAGAGCTCCGCGGCCGTATTCGCGCCAATATTCATGAGTTGCGTATCGCCTGTGTACGCAATCGCACTGACAATCCATTGTTCCAAAACCTGCTGGCTGAAATTCCAGATCTTCATCAGGCTGCCCAAGTTTTACGCCTTGCAGAACAGCAAATGGACGAAGCGGCCATTTTCACTATCCATGGTTTTTGCCAGCGAATGCTCAGCCTGAATGCCTTCGAATCAGGCATGCTGTTTGAGCAACAACTCATTGAAGATGAGTCACGGCTGCGCCGTAATGCCTGTGCTGATTTCTGGCGTCGCCATTGTTACCCGCTTCCTAAACCGGTCGCGCAGGTTATGGCAGAGGAGTGGGCTGGCCCGGAAGAACTTCTCAGAGACATAAACAGCTGGTTGCAAGGTGAACAGCCGGTACTTAAACAGCCGCCAGCTGATGATGAAACGCTACTCGCACGGCATCAGAAAATAATTAACGCTATTGAAGATGTGAAAGCACAATGGTGTGCCTGCGCGGATGAAATTGCGCAACTCCTGAGTGTGGCGAAGATAGACCGCCGCAGTTACAGCAGCAAAAACTTACCTAACTGGCTGAACATTGTTGGCGCATGGGCGCAGACAGAAACCACTACCTATAAATTGCCTGACCAACTTGAGCGTTTCTCTCAGTCGATGCTCGACGAGAAAACCAAAGAAGGCCAACCGCCGCAGCATCCTGTTTTCAGAGCGATTAACGATTTATTGGGTGAGCCATTAACACTGCGTGATTTAGTTATCGCTCGTGCTATGGCTGAAATCCGCTATACCGTTCAGCAGGAAAAGCTTCGCCGTGGCGAACTCGGGTTTGACGATATGCTGACGCGTCTTGATGAAGCTCTGCATAAGCCGGGTGGTGATGCCCTTGCAGCCGCCATTCGTGGCCGTTTCCCTGCTGCGATGATTGATGAGTTCCAGGATACCGACCCTCAGCAATACCGCATTTTCAGGCGCTTATATATCAATCAGCCCGATACGGCGCTGTTGCTTATCGGTGACCCAAAACAAGCCATTTACGCTTTCCGTGGGGCAGATATCTTTACCTACATGAAAGCTCGTCATGAGGTAAGTGCCCACTACACATTGGATACTAACTGGCGCTCATCACCTGCAATGATAAGCAGCGTAAATACGCTGTTCCAACAACTGGATAATCCCTTCTTATTCGAGCAAATTCCGTTCATGGCAGTGAAAGCCGCGGCGAAGAACAGCGGCCTGCGTTTTACCATGAAAGGGAAGAACCAGCCGGCGATGTCGCTCTGGGCGCAGTCGGGTGACGGTTGCGGTGTGAGTGATTACCAACAAATCATGGCCATGCAGTGTGCGCAGCAGATTCGCGACTGGCTGAGTGCCGGGCAGCGCGGTGAGGCTCTATTGTGGAAAGGTGAGGCATCTCGCCCGGTACAGTCATCAGACATCACTATTTTGGTTCGTAGTCGCGGTGAAGCTTCAATTGTTCGCGAGGCTTTGAGCGCGCTAAATATCCCCTCTGTTTACCTTTCAAATCGTGACTCGGTTTTTGCAACGCCTGAAGCGCGAGAGATTTTGTGGATTCTGCAGGCTGTACTGGCTCCTGAAATTGAAACAGCACTGAGAAGTGCTGTTGCGACCAGTATGCTTGGCCTTGATGCCCAAATGATTGAGGCGCTGAATAACGATGAAAATGCCTGGGATCAGTTGGTTGAAGAGTTTTCAGAATATCGACAAATTTGGCTACGCCGGGGCGTAATGCCGATGTTGCGAGCGCTTATTGCGCATCGCCAGATTGCTGAAAATTTGTTAGCAACGCCGGGAGGTGAAAGGCGTCTTACCGACATTTTACACATCAGCGAATTGCTACAAGAAGAAGCGGCGCAAACTGACAGTGAACATGCTCTGGTTCGATGGTTGGCGCAACAGGTCGCTGAACCTGACAGCAACGCGTTTAGCCAACAACTACGCCTCGAAAGCGACAGGCATTTGGTTCAGGTTGTCACTATCCATAAATCAAAAGGGCTTGAGTATCCGTTGGTCTGGTTGCCATTCATCGCCAACTATCGGGCGCAAAACAGTGGTCTGTACCACGACCGTTCAACATTCTCACCGCTGCTGGATTTAAGCGACGATGAGGAGAGTCTTAGTCTTGCGGAAGAAGAGCGACTGGCGGAGGATTTACGCTTGCTGTACGTCGCTTTGACGCGCTCTATCTGGCATTGCAGTCTTGGTGTCGCCCCATTGTTTAAGGGGAATCGTGCCAAAAAAGGGACCAGCGATCTACATCTTGGGGCGCTGGGGTATCTTCTGCAAAAAGGTGAAGCGAAAGATGCGGCTGGTTTACAGGCATGTTTGCAGGAACTGGTCAGTGAGTCGATTAGCGTCGAAGAACCTCACTCGGAAGACTACACCCCGTGGCAGCCTGTCAGTGCCGCACTCCCGGAACTAAGTGCCAGAGTGATGAAAAGGCAGGTTGCTGATAACTGGCGTGTAACCAGTTACTCCGGTTTGCAGCAACATGGCAGTAGCCAGATGCTGGATCTATTACCCAGATTAGATGTGGATGCTGCAGGTGTAGTGCCAGTGCAAAGTGAGCCATCACTAACTCCACACACCTTCCCGCGTGGGGCCGGGCCGGGCACATTTTTGCATAGCTTATTTGAAGGCATTGATTTTACTCAGCCGATTGACGATGTGTGGGTTGCAAAGCAACTCACAGAGCAAGGTTTTGCTGAAGAGTGGCAGCCGATTGTCACTGAATGGCTGCAGACAATTTTACAGGCATCGTTAAATGATTCGGGCGTCTCGCTTAACCAATTATCTCCTCAGGAAAAACAGGTCGAACTAGAGTTCTATCTACCCATTGAAAGTGATTTGCAGGCTGCACATTTGGACAGATTGGTGCGTGGACATGACTCGTTATCGGCAGGTTGTCCACCGTTAAACTTCAAACAGGTGCGTGGCATGCTGAAAGGGTTTATCGACCTGGTTTTTCGCTGGCAAGGGCGTTACTACCTGCTGGATTACAAATCCAACTGGCTGGGTGAAGACAGCAGCGCCTATACCCAGGAAGCGATGGCGGGTGCGATGCAATCCCATCGTTACGACCTGCAATATCAGTTATATACACTGGCACTGCACCGCTATTTGCGCCACCGTATGCCTGACTACGATTACCAAAGGCATTTTGGTGGTGTTATTTATCTATTTTTGCGCGGGGTTGAAAGCAATGGCTCGTCACAGGGAATATTTACCACACGCCCTTCTGTGCAATTAATTGAGCAGATGGACGCATTGTTTGCCGGGCAAACGGACGAGGTTACGCCATGAAAATGTCTGCGTTGCTACAGCAGGCGGTCGAGCAAAAATTGTTGCGCGCATTGGATGCGCAATTCGCCATGATGATTGCCAGTGACGACGAGCCCGCAGTCATGCTGGCAGCGGCACTTGTCAGTCACGATGCAGGTGAAGGCCATGTGTGTATCCCGCTTTCGCGCTTAAAGCCGGAGTTCTGTTTTGCCGGGCGGCAACCTGATTTTGCTGAGCAACTTTTCGCTCTGGTTGGTACCAAAGCCAACTGGCGCGAGCTGCTACTGACATCTGATGCGGTGAGTGAGCATGAAGGGGCGACACCGCTGAAATTAATTGGCGAGCGCTTGTACCTCAACCGGATGTGGCAAAACGAACAGTCTGTCGCGCGATTTTTTGGTGAAGAGAACTGCGCAATCCCACTTGATGAAACGCAGATTATCCGTGTACTAAATCAACTCTTTGAGCCAACAGCTGATATCGACTGGCAAAAGGTTGCCGCCGCCGTGGCACTGACACGACGCATTTCAGTTATTTCTGGTGGGCCAGGAACCGGGAAAACCACTACGGTGGCCAAATTGCTCGCAGCACTTGTTCAGCTGTCGGACGCAAAACCTTTGCGTATCCAGCTGGCGGCTCCAACGGGTAAAGCCGCTGCACGTTTAACCGAATCCTTAGGTTCCGCTCTACGGCGTTTGCCGCTGGATGATGCGCAAAAAGCCTCGTTGCCGAGCGATGCTTGTACCTTGCACCGCTTATTGGGCGCACAACCTAACAGCCAACGTCTGCGCTATCACGCAGGGAACCCATTGCATCTTGATGTGCTGGTGGTAGATGAAGCCTCGATGGTGGATTTGCCAATGATGGCAAAGCTGATTCATGCGTTGCCAGCACATGCGCGGATCATTTTCTTAGGCGACCGCGATCAATTGGCATCGGTGGAAGCGGGGGCGGTGCTCGGGGATATTTGCCATTATGTTACACACGGATATTCTCCTGTTCGTGCGGCCGAATTAAGTCGACTGACGGGTTACTCACTGGCGACAGGTGAAGGAATCGAAGCTAGCGTGCTGCGAGACGGGCTTTGTCTGCTGCAAAAAAGCTACCGTTTTGATAGCAAATCAGGGATTGGGCAGTTGGCCTATGCTGTTAATGCAAGCGATGTGAAACAGGCTAAAGCGGTGTTTGCTAAAGGTTTTGGCGATATCGCAAAGCAGCCACTGCGCGAAACTGAAGACTACGCGTTGATGATTGCTGATGCAGTGGATGGGTATCGGCCGTATCTGGAATTAATACGTAATCACGCAGAGCCTGTAGCTATTATTGAAGCTTTTGGGCGTTATCAGTTGTTATGTGCATTGCGTGATGGCCCGTTTGGCGTCAGTGGCCTGAACAACAGAATCGAACTTGCACTGATTCAAAAAAGGCTTATTGAGCGGCCAAATCAGACTGCTTCAAGATGGTACAACGGCAGGCCAATTATGATTTCGCGTAACGACAGTTCGTTAGGCTTATTCAATGGTGATATTGGTATCGCGTTAGATAGAGGCAAGGGGCTACGCGTCTGGTTCCCGATGCCGGATGGCACAATAAAATCAGTGCAGCCGAGTCGTTTACCGGGGCATGACACCGCCTATGCTATGACGGTGCATAAATCCCAGGGTTCGGAATTTGAGCACGCAGCCCTTGTTCTGCCAAATCAGTATACCGCTGTGGTTACGCGTGAACTGGTCTACACCGCGATTACTCGTGCTCGAAGCAGGCTATCTTTGTATGCCGATGATCGGGTGCTGGAAAAAGCCATTGTGACAAAGACGGAAAGACGCAGCGGATTGATGGAGAGTTTTAGCTAGCCCTGGAAAGGGCTAGCTTATTGGTTACGCTAAATCCGCCATTAGCACTTTCGATCGGCGTTGATAGTTGTACATCTCTTTTTTACTTTCTGGCAGCAGCTCAACATCGACCGGCATAAACCCGCGCTCCTGGAACCAGTGAATGCTACGGGTTGTCAGCACGAACAACTTGCTTAGACCCATTTGCCGGGCTTGTGTGGCAATACGTTGTAACAACACTTCACCGCGTGACGAGCTACGATAGTCCGGGTGAACTGCTACGCAGGCCATTTCGCCAATTCCTTCCTCCAGGAATGGATAGAGTGCTGCACAGGCGATAGTCAGATTGTCGCGCTGGATAATAGTGAATTTGTCGATCTCCATTTCCAGTTGTTCACGCGAGCGACGCACCAGAATCCCTTGCTGTTCCAGAGGGCGAATCAATTCCAGAATACCGCCGATATCGTTAATGGTGGCGCGACGAATTTGCTCCGCACTCTCCATAACAATTTGTGTACCGATCCCGTCGCGTGAGAATAACTCCTGCAATAACGCACCATCTTCCTGATAACTAATTAAATGGCTACGACGCACACCGCTACGGCAGGCTTTCAAAGCACCCCGTAAGAAACGCACGGTGCCAGAGTGGTAATCACCGGCTTCTTCCAGTTCTTCAATACGTTTTTGCGCATCGTTAGGGAACAGTTCGGAAACGATATTGCCGTTGTCGTCAATAACGCCCTGAGAAGAGCAGAAGCCAATCATTTTTTCGGCTTTCAGTTTCACGGCCAGCTGCGTGGCAATCTCTTCAGATGTGAGGTTGAAGCTTTCACCTGTTACAGAAACCGCCACTGGTCCCATCAAAACAATCGCACCGTTATCAAGCTGACGGTGAATGGCCTCTTCGTCGATACGACGCACGCGCCCGCTGTGGCAATAATCCACGCCATCATCCACGCCCAATGGTTGCGCAATAATAAAGTTGCCGCTCACCACGTTGATATGTGCGCCCTGCAAAGGCGTGTTGCCAAGACTCATGGACAAACGCGCGGTAATATCCAGCTGCAATAAACCGGCCGCTTGCTTTACCAGCTCCAGCGTTTTTGCATCGGTGACACGCGTATGTTTGTGGTAGATAGGCTCATGATTATGCGAAGCCAAATTGGCATCTATCTGTGGGCGGGCGCCATACACCACCACCAGACGAATCCCCAGGCTGTGCAGTAGCCCAATATCATTAACGATACTGGAAAAGTTCTCGTGTTCGATGGCTTCGCCGCCAAGCATAATGACAAACGTTTTTCCCCGATGGGCATTTATATAGGGAACAGAATGGCGGAATCCCTGTACCAGTTCGGTTCTACGTTCCTTCACCACGGCCAGACCTCATTGCATGATTATTCGTAATTTCTGTATTTTTATTCTTTTATTGCCTTCGGTGCAAGCGGCAATTTCCACAAAGCGGATATTTCTGCATTCAACCTGCCAGGTGCTTGATTGCGAATGTTTACCCTTTAATGAGTGACAGTCCGGGCCTGTTTCGTTAAAGTTTTCGGCTCAAAAAATAAAATTGATTATTCGATTCCCGGAAATACACCGCTCAGGAGAGCTATGTCTGATTCCAGTCCATTAATAACTCGGCGCCGGTTGCTCCAGGGAGCAGGCGCTATGTGGCTGCTAAGTGTTAGCCAGGTTGGCTTTGCTGCCTCAAGCCTGGTTGTGGCGGTGCGTGTCTGGCCTGCTTCGTCTTACACTCGTGTCACGCTGGAATCGAACAAGGAGCTTAAGTATAAGCAGTTCGCTCTTAGTAACCCCGATCGAGTCGTTGTCGACATTGAAGGTGTGAATTTAAATTCAGTATTGAAAGGAATCGGTGGCCAGATTCGTGCTGACGATCCCTTCATCAAATCTGCGCGTGTCGGGCAGTTTGACCCGCATACCGTACGCATGGTTTTTGAACTCAAACAGAACGTCACACCACATCTGTTTGGACTTGCCCCGGTGGCTGAATTTAAAGAGCGCCTGGTGATGGATTTGTATCCGGCGAATATGAATAGCGAGCAAGATCCGCTGTTGGCATTGCTGGAAGATTACAACAACGGCAAGCTGGATAAAGACAAGCCGCCGTCGCCAGAACAAGGGCCACAGCCGGGTAAAGCCGGGCGTGACCGGCCGATTGTTATCATGCTAGATCCTGGCCACGGCGGGGAAGATCCCGGTGCGATTGGGCCGAACAAAACGCGCGAAAAAGATATTGTGCTGCAGATTGCTCGCCGCCTGAAAGCGCTGATTGATAAAGAAGCGAATATGAAAGCCTACATGACCCGCAATGAGGATGTGTTTATCCCGTTAAAAGTCAGGGTAGCGAAGGCACAGAAGCAGCGTGCCGATCTGTTTGTTTCTATTCATGCCGATGCGTTTACCACGGGGGCTGCTCGCGGATCCTCCGTTTTTGCGCTTTCCACCAAAGGCGCGACCAGTACCGCCGCAAAATTCCTCGCACAAACGCAGAATGCCGCCGACTTAATCGGTGGCGTCAGTAAGAGTGGGGATCGTTATCTCGACCATACGATGTTCGATATGGTGCAGTCGTTGACTATCAACGATAGCCTTAAGTTCGGCAAAGAAGTGCTGGCCCGGTTAGGGAAAGTGAACAAACTGCATAAGAACAGCGTCGATCAGGCTGGGTTTGCAGTGCTGAAAGCCCCGGATATTCCATCCATTCTGGTGGAGACTGCGTTTCTGAGTAACGTTGAGGAAGAGCGAAAGTTGCGCACCGCGACATTCCAGCAGGAAGTGGCCGAGTCTATTCTGGCAGGCATAAAGGCTTATTTTGCGGATAGTGCGCGATTAGCGCGGCTCGGCTAATCCCCGTTATACTTCGAACCGCAGCTGTGTTGGCTGCGCTCGGATTATTTAGGGGATAGTAGAACTGTGTGAGCGAATTTCAGATACAAAAAAAGCCCTCCTGAGAGTGCTTTTAATATTGGTTGCGGGGGCCAGATTTGAACTGACGACCTTCGGGTTATGAGCCCGACGAGCTACCAGGCTGCTCCACCCCGCGTCCGTAAACTTCTTTAGTACCCAAATGACTTTCATCATTGCGCGAAACTCAGCGACTTAGTTGGTTGCGGGGGCCAGATTTGAACTGACGACCTTCGGGTTATGAGCCCGACGAGCTACCAGGCTGCTCCACCCCGCGTCCGTATAACTATTTACTGCTAATGGCTTTCACCACCGCGCTAAACTCAGCGACTTTGTAGTTGGTTGCGGGGGCCAGATTTGAACTGACGACCTTCGGGTTATGAGCCCGACGAGCTACCAGGCTGCTCCACCCCGCGTCCGTATAACTACTTACTGCTAATGGTTTTCACCACCGCGCTAAACTCAGCGACTTTTTAATTGGTTGCGGGGGCCAGATTTGAACTGACGACCTTCGGGTTATGAGCCCGACGAGCTACCAGGCTGCTCCACCCCGCGTCCGTGGAAGCGCACTATACTCTGCCCGGCTTTTGATGCAACCTTTTTTTTAATAAATGCCCGATTTGTCACATGTAGCTGATAATAATTTACTTTAAGTACAGATAGTGAACACATCTGGTCTGCGTGGGGTTCAACACGTTTAATTCTTGCGGCGTGTTTGCTATCTTCCCGTGGCTGCATCTTGAAGTATCCCGGGCCAGGCGCGAAATATAATCAGGGCGAGGAAGTAATGATAGGACGTTGGACGAAGTACATTGTAACTGGGGTGATGGTTGCCATTCTGGCGGGCTGTTCCTCAAAACCGACAGATAAAGGCCAGCAATATAAAGACGGGAAGTTTTCTCAGCCTTTTTCACTCGTAAACCGCCCCGATGCGGTGGGTGCACCGATTAACGGTGGCGACTTTGCTGAACAAGTTAACCAGATCCGTTCTGCGTCTCCTCGCCTCTATAATAGCAAGAGCGATGTTTACGGTGCCGTGCAGCAGTGGTTACGTGCCGGTGGTGACACCAGCAAGCTGAGCCAGTACGGTATCGATGCCTGGCAGATGGAAGGTGCGGATAATTACGGTAACGTGCAATTCACGGGTTATTACACGCCAGTGGTGCAAGCGCGTTATACCCGCCAGGGCGAGTTCCAGTATCCTATCTACCGTATGCCACCAAAGCGTGGGCGCTTACCGTCTCGTGCTGAGATCTACAGTGGTGCACTGAGTGACAGCTACATTATTGCTTATAGCAACTCCTTAATGGATAACTTCATTATGGATGTGCAGGGCAGCGGCTATATCGATTTCGGTGACGGCCAGCCATTAACCTTCTTTGGCTATTCAGGTAAGAACGGCCATGCCTACCGCAGTATCGGTAAGGTGCTTATCGACCGTGGTGAAGTAAAGAAAGAAGATATGTCGATGCAGGCGATTCGCCACTGGGGAGAAACTCACAGCCCGGCGCAAGTGCAGGAGCTGCTTGAGCAGAACCCCTCTTTCGTCTTCTTTAAACCAGCAAGCTTCGCGCCAGTGAAAGGGGCGAGTGCTGTGCCGTTAATTGGTCGCGCATCAGTTGCATCTGACCGTTCTATTATTCCTGCGGGCACCACTATTCTGGCTGAAGTCCCGTTACTGGATAACAACGGCAAATTCAGCGGGCAATATGAACTGCGTGTCATGGTTGCGCTGGATGTTGGCGGTGCGATTAAAGGGCAGCACTTTGATATCTACCAGGGGATTGGGGCTGATGCCGGTCACCGTGCGGGTTGGTACAACCATTATGGCCGCGTTTGGGTGTTGAAAAACGCGCCAGGGGCCAGTGGCACGGTATTTAATGGCTAATATTTCCGAGGATAACGTAATGTCTGTAGTTTTGACCGATACCTGGCTGCAACGCTTTGGTGGTACTGCTCGTTTGTATGGCCGTGATGCACTGCAATTGTTCGCTGATGCACATGTTTGTGTGATTGGCATTGGCGGCGTGGGCTCATGGGCTGCAGAAGCACTGGCTCGTACAGGTATCGGTGCAATTACGCTTATCGACATGGACGATGTTTGTGTGACGAACACTAACCGTCAGATTCACGCTTTGCGAGCTACGGTAGGGCAGTCTAAGGCAGAAGTGATGGCTGCTCGTATCCGAGAAATTAACCCGGAATGCCGTGTGACAGTGGTGGATGACTTTATTACTGCCGAAAATACCGAGCAATTGCTCAGCCAGGGCTTTAGCTATGTGATTGATGCTATTGATAGTGTGCGCCCAAAAGCCGCCTTGATAGCTTATTGTCGTCGTTACAAGATCCCGTTGGTGACTACTGGTGGGGCTGGTGGGCAAATCGATCCAACGCAGATCCAGGTAACAGATCTGGCGAAAACGATTCAGGATCCATTGGCGGCAAAACTGCGTGAAAGATTAAAAAGCGATTTTGGCGTGGTGAAGAACAGCAAAGGAAAGCTCGGAATTGATTGCGTGTTTTCCACCGAAGCGCTGGTTTACCCGCAGGCTGATGGTTCCGTCTGCGCTATGAAAAGTACCGCTGATGGCCCGAAACGCATGGATTGTGCATCCGGTTTTGGTGCGGCAACCATGGTCACCGCCAGCTTTGGTTTCGTGGCGGTGTCCCATGTATTAAAGAAAATGATGGCAAAAGCGGCGCGTACTCAGGCCTGAGCCACAACGCGCACGGCTTGCGCTAATGACGCAAGCCCGCTGCTGCGTGAAGCACTTAACTGGTTGCGCAGGCCAAGATCATCAAACAGAGCAAGCGGATCTTCATTCAGCAATTGTTCAGCCGTTTTCCCTTCAATGGCGGTGAGTAACACCGCCAGCAAACCGCGAACAATTCGCCCTTCGCTGTCACCATAGAAATGCAGAGTGCCATTTGCCTGAAGGTTGTGACCCAACCAGACGCGGTTTTCGCAGCCAGCGATCTCGATATTTTCGCACTTTAAATCAGCCGGGAGTGCTGGAAGCTGTTTCCCTAGCAGGATTAGCTGGCGGTATTTATCTTCCCACTGCTGCAATGGAGCAAATGTGGCTCGTAGGTTGTCAGCGGTGATTGAGGTGCCAAAAGGGTGACCTGCCAGGAATCCACTTGTCATTTAATCCACCAAAATTTCCAGGGCATTGTCGATGGCTTTGACCAGCGCATCCACATCGCTTTGCGTATTATATGGCGCAAAAGAGGCGCGCAGTGTCCCGCTCACCCCTAATGCGGCGAGCAGCGGCTGTGCACAGTGTTGCCCCGCACGCAGCGAAATACCAGATTCTGCCAGCAGCGTGACCATATCGTTGTGGTGAACGCCCGCGAAATCGAACGCCAGCAAGCTTGAATCCTGGCAGCGGAAACTGCGAAAACCTGGGCGCGTAGCCAGCTGCGCTTCAGCGAGTGTTGCAAGCCCACGGCTATATGCTTCAGCCTCCTGCAAATCAACGCTTTCCAGCCACTCAAGAGCGGCGCTCAGGCCAATCACACCCGCGACGTTTGGCGTACCTGCTTCAAAGCGATACGGCACGGGTTGCGTTTTAAACCCTTCAAACGAGACGTGCGTAATCATCTTACCGCCGCCAAGCCATGGCGACATTTCTTCTAACAGCTCGCTTTTACCGTATAGCGCACCGATGCCGGTTGGGCCATAAAGCTTATGGGCGGAGAAGGCATAAAAATCGATATCTAACGCTTGTACGTCAGGTGGGCAGTGCACCACCCCTTGCGCGCCATCAACCATTACAACCGCGCCTGCGGCATGAGCCGCAGTTATGGCTTTAACCAGATCCGGGCAGCCGCCCGTCACATTCGACATCTGGCCTAATGCCAGAATTTTAGTCCGCTCGTTTAGCAATTCTGGCAGTTTGCTCAAATCAGCGAGGTAATCTTTTCCCAGCGGCAGCTTAATGACCTTCGCGCCAGTTTGCTCAGCGACCATTAACCACGGCACAAAGTTAGCGTGGTGTTCGGCTTCGCTAACAATAATTTCGTCACCTGGTTGCAGGCGAGGGCGTGCATAACACTGCGCTACCAGGTTGATTGCTTCGGTAGTGCCACGAGTCCAGACGATATCTTTGCCGGAAGGCGCGGTGAGTAGAGTCGCTACGCTGTCGCGAGCCGCTTCATAGCGTTCTGTAAGACGCTGTGCTGCCGCGAACTGGCTGCGGTGAACATTACCGGCGCTAAGGCTATAAAACTGTTCGGTCGCTTCAATAACGGCGAGAGGTTTAAGTGTGGTTGCGGCGCTATCGAGATAGACCCCCGCATCTGCCAGTGCCGGAAACTGGCTGCGAAACTGGGCAGGATTAAAAGTTTTCATGATTTTCCTCGTATCCAATCCGTAGATCGTGGCGCATTTGCTGTAATCACACAAGGGATCAATGCCTTCGGAATAATCTGCATAAACTGGCAAGCTCGTGAAAGAGGGTTATGCTAATTAATGTTAGGTGAGTATTTCACCTACTTTATTTTTTAGAGTTAATCAGCATTAAACGCTACTAAGGAGAAGAATATGAACAAGGCAGCCGCAGCAGTATTTGTAGGTGTTATGGCTTTTGGTCTTTCAGGATGTTCTAGCCCGAATTACGTAATGCACACCAACGATGGCCGCACCATCGTGTCCGATGGCAAACCGAAAACTGATGATGAAACCGGGATGATTTCGTATAAAGATGCCAACGGTAACAAACAGCAGATTAATCGTACTGATGTGAAA
Source organism: Buttiauxella cochleicola (assembly GCF_021283185.1). Classification (NCBI taxonomy): domain Bacteria; kingdom Pseudomonadati; phylum Pseudomonadota; class Gammaproteobacteria; order Enterobacterales; family Enterobacteriaceae; genus Buttiauxella; species Buttiauxella cochleicola. The sequence continues at coordinate 133,385 of NZ_JAJSOS010000010.1, read as the reverse complement.
GAGATGGTTGAACTGGATCAGTAATCTTTTTACTCAAACTTTTGCTCAAATTACAGGCAAAAAAAAGCACCGCAATTTGCGGTGCTACATTAATCACTATGGACAGACAGGGTAAATGTACAGGAAGTGAAAAAGGGGTAGCTTAGCTACCGGGGTCTGGAATGCCAGACCAATTGCAAACACAACAACACAACATCACAACCGTAAGCCAAAAGCCCTCCGAAACACGCATTTCAGATAACTTTTCGTTCCGGCTCAGGAAGTGACGCCACTATAGGTATTTGCTGGTGCATCCTCAACGGACAATTTATAATGGCTCAGATAAAAAAAACTAATAGGTTAACTAAGTTCACCTGTTTGTTAATAGACTTTAACATTTAAGCCAATCAACTATGTCCAAGCGTTTGCCACCTTTAAATGCCTTACGTGTATTTGACGCCGCTGCTCGTCACCTGAGTTTTACTAAAGCGGCCGATGAATTATTCGTGACACAGGCCGCCGTGAGCCACCAGATTAAGTCTCTGGAGGATTTTCTGGGCCTTAAGCTGTTCCGCCGTCGTAACCGCTCTTTGTTGCTGACAGAAGAGGGGCAGAGTTACTATCTGGACATCAAAGAGATATTTTCGCAACTGACAGAAGCAACGCGTAAGCTTCAGGCGCGTAGCGCTAAAGGTGCGTTAACGGTCAGTTTACTGCCAAGTTTTGCCATTCACTGGCTTGTGCCACGCCTAACTAGCTTTAATACAGCTTATCCGGGAATCGACGTACGAATTCAGGCTGTTGACCGTCAGGAAGATAAACTTTCTGATGATGTCGACGTCGCGATTTTTTACGGGCGTGGAAACTGGCCGGGTTTGAGAGTGGAAAAGCTTTATGCAGAATACTTGCTGCCGGTCTGCTCGCCTTTGCTGTTAACGGGCGATAAACCAATCAAAACTCCTGAAGATTTAGCCCATCATACTTTGCTGCATGATGCTTCTCGTCGTGACTGGCAGACCTATACTCGGCAATTAGGCGTAAGCCATATTAATGTGCAGCAAGGCCCCATTTTCAGCCACAGTGCAATGGTGCTCCAGGCTGCTATTCACGGGCAAGGTATTGCGCTGGCGAATAATGTTATGGCGCAATCAGAGCTTGAAGCGGGGCGTTTAGTTTGCCCATTCAATGATGTTCTGGTGAGTAAAAACGCGTTTTATCTTGTTTGTCATGACAGCCAGGCAGAACTGGGTAAAATAGCGGCCTTCAGGCAGTGGATTCTGGCGAAAACAGCGAGCGAACAAGAAAAATTCCGTTTTCGCTACGATCAATAAGCAAACCATCGCGTAGCCATGCCGCTACGCCTTACTTTAGGGTTACACCATGACCAGCCGTTTCATGCTGATTTTTACCGCAATTAGCGGTTTTGTCTTTGTTGCTCTCGGAGCCTTCGGGGCTCACGTTTTGAGCAAAACGCTTGGTGTTGTGGAGATGGGTTGGATTCAAACCGGCCTTGAATATCAGGCTTTTCACACATTAGCGATTTTTGGTCTGGCGGTTGCTATGCAGCGTCGGATCAGCATCTGGTTTTACTGGAGCAGCGTATTTATGGCGCTCGGAACCGTTCTATTTAGCGGCAGCCTTTATTGTCTGGCGCTGTCTCATTTACGCCTTTGGGCGTTTGTTACCCCCGTCGGTGGAATCAGTTTTCTGGCCGGTTGGATATTGATGTTGATTGGTGCAATGCGCCTGAAACGTAGGGGCGTAAGCCATGAATAAAGTTATTTTGTATTGCCGACAAGGCTTTGAGAAAGAGTGTGCGGCAGAGATTACCGATAAAGCCAGTCAACGCGACATTTTTGGTTTTGCGCGTGTTAAAGAAAACAGCGGTTATGTTATTTACGAATGTTATCAGCAAGATGATGCCGATAAACTGGCGCGTGAGCTGCCGTTTAAAGATTTGATCTTTGCTCGCCAGATGATTGTTGCCGGTGAACTGCTTAAAGATCTTCCAACCGAAGATCGTATTACGCCAATCACAGGAATGCTGACCGGTGTCGTAGAAAAAGGTGGCGATCTGCGCGTTGAAGTTGCCGACACCAATGAAAGCAAAGAACTGATGAAGTTCTGCCGCAAGTTGACGGTGCCATTACGTGCAAGCCTGCGTGAAGCGGGGATTCTCACCAATTACGAAACGCCAAAACGCCCGGTAGTGCATGTGTTCTTTATCGCGCCAGGCTGTTGTTATACCGGTTATTCCTATAGCAATAACAACTCGCCTTTCTATATGGGCATCCAACGTCTGAAATTGCCTTCTGAGGCACCAAGCCGTTCAACCTTGAAACTGGAAGAAGCTTTCCATACTTTCATTCCGGCTGATGAATGGGATGAGCGTCTGGCAAACGGGATGCATGCCGTTGACTTGGGGGCCTGTCCAGGCGGTTGGACTTACCAGTTAACGCAGCGCAACATGTGGGTTTGTTCCGTCGACAACGGCCCAATGGCGCAAAGCCTGATGGACACAGGGCAGGTGACCTGGTTGCAGGAAGATGGTTTCAAATATAAGCCAAGCCGCAACAACATCTCCTGGATGGTTTGTGACATGGTTGAGAAACCGGCGAAAGTGGCGAATCTAATGGCTACATGGCTAATTAATGGCTGGTGCCGTGAAACCATTTTCAACCTCAAGCTGCCAATGAAGAAGCGCTATGAAGAAGTGTCGCAAAACCTGGCATTGATTCATGAAAAACTGGCAGAACATGGTATCAGCGCTGAGATCCAGGCTCGCCAGTTGTACCACGACCGTGAAGAAGTGACCGTGCATGTGCGCCGTATGTGGGCGGCTGTCGGTGGTCGTCGCGACGAAAGATAATTAACTTACCCTCATCCCAACCTTCTCCTCATGGAGAGGGCTAGGGTGAAGGTGTTCCACCCGGCAAGCGTAACTGCTGCAAATTCCCATCAAGCACCAAATCCGTCTGTAGCTGTGCAACCTGGCGGCTGATAAACGCTATTTCCCGATGCTGCTCTAATTTCTTGCGCCATTTCTCAGGTACTTCATCCAGCCTTTCGTACAGCCCTTCCAGTGTGGAAAATTGATTGATTAACTGTGTGGCACTTTTCGGTCCAATGCCCGGAACGCCGGAAATTTTGCTGCTGCTTATCCCTGCAAGTCCCCAAAAATCAGCCAGCTGTTCAGGTTGAACGCCATATTCCTGTGCAATAAAAGGCTCATCTAACCAACGCTTTTGAAAATAATCACGGATTTGAATAGTGGGAGCTAACAGTTGGCAAAAGCCTTTATCGGTCGAAACGATGGTGGCGCGATGCCCACCGGCTGCTACTTTTACTGCAAGAGTTGCTGCCAGGTCATCTGCTTCATTTCCATGGGAATGCCAACAAGCTACACCTCTTTTAGCGAAGGCTTCGCGCAAGAGTGGCATTTCCTGGTGCAAGGTATCTGGCATTGGCGCGCGCCCCGCTTTATAGTCTGGCAAGACCTGATGTCGCCAACCTTCACGGCGGTCTTCGTCGTCAAACACGGCGACAGCATGCGTAGGCTGACTGTGTGTTATCAGCGCATCAAGGGCATGCAAACAAGTTTCAACGCAGGGTGATCCCTGGACCGCATGAATACGACGTATCAGGTTCAGGGCGTCAACGATAAGTAAATGAATCATCATGGATATTTCGCTTTCGACATTTGCTTTGTACACACTAACATTTCTGTAGAGTGACCGCGAATTCGGGAAGCGCAATCAGGAAAGCGGCTCGCAATAAAAGTCGTATTTAGTGATCTGAAAATGCATTGCTAACTAGTTAGGTTGCTATGTATATTTTAAATAAATAGAAAAACCAGAGACAACAACATGAGTAATAGTTCACACCTCGCACATCGTATTCAGGCTCTACAACCGTCAGCAATCAGAGAATTATTGAAGCACAGCAAAATGCCTGGCGTGATTTCGCTCGCCGGAGGCATTCCTTCCAGCGAATTGTTTGATACCGAAGGGCTGGGTGTCGCGACTCAAAAAGTGGTCGCTGAGAATTTTAACGATGCTTTCCAATATGGTTTGACTGAAGGCAATGTTGAATTGCGTCATCAGCTAGTTGGATTGTGCCAGGAACGCGGCATTACCACTACTCCTGATCAACTTCTGATCACTTCTGGTTCGCAGCAAGCATTGGATTTGCTGATGCGTGCGCTGGTGAACCCGGGAGATGTGTTTGTTGTTGAGCGCCCAACTTACCTGGCGACGCTGCAAATCCTCAGCCTCAATGAAGCCAATGTGAAATCAGTGGGCAGCGACGAGCACGGTATGATCGTCGATGAGCTGGAAGAGTTACTGAAGACAACACGCATTAAAGGTGTCTACATCGTTCCGACATTTGGTAACCCAAGCGGCACAACACTCAGTGCCAGCCGCCGTGAAAAACTGGTCAAACTGGCAGAAGAGCACCATTTTGTCATTGTTGAAGATGATCCGTACGGGGCGATTAGTTTCTCAGACACACGTGAAAAAACCTTGCTGGAAGTGGCAACTGAACGCGGCAGCAGAGATAACGTGGTGTATACCTCAACATTTTCTAAAATTCTGGCGCCAGGGTTGCGCGTAGGTTGGATTGTTTTGCCAGAATGGATGAAGCAAAAAGTGGCCATCATTAAACAAGCCACAGATTTGCACGCTAACTCATTTACACAATCACTGGTGTCGGCGTATCTGACACTTGATCGCCTGAATCCGCAAATCGAACTTATTCGTGAAGCGTATAAGAAGAAGTGCCTGAGCTTGTCAGTGTTTTTACAACAGGAACTCGGCGAGCACATCACCTTCAATCAGCCGCAGGGTGGGATGTTCTTGTGGGCCGCTTTCCGCTACGAATTTGACACTACTCGTTGGTTACAGCAGACCCTGGAAAAAGGTGTCGTGTATGTACCTGGTGAGTTCTTCTTTAGCGATAACGCCGACAAGAAAACTCTGCGCTTCTCTTACGCAACTGCCACTGAAGATCAGCTTTATGATGCAGTTCAGCGACTTAAATCTGCGCTGTAAGATGAAAAAATGGAGCCGAAAGGCTCCATTTTTGTATTAAGTGTTTTAACTATTAATGTGAAAGCTCAACCACATCATCTGTTTCGCTCTTTTTAGCGACTTTGCCGCCCATACGCCTTGAATAGAGCGCGGTAATGATTGGCACCAGAATTGCCGTCACAATCACACTCGCAGCAACCAGGGCTGTTGCTGACGCGGCTACTGGCTCAAATGCCGGGTTGATTTGCGCAATGATAACCGGGTTCGCCACCGCTGCCCCTGCTGCGGAAGATGCTGCAATACCTGCTGTACCGTTGCCGCCACCAATGTATTTATCAGCAAGAATCAGTGGAATACCGGTGATAATGATTACCGCGACACCCAACATCACACCTAGCAGGCCGGTGTGCATAATCACGGTCAGGTTGATGGTGTTACCTAGTGCAAAGCCGAAGAACGGAATCAGTACTGGCGTTGCTTTGCTGAAGAATGCACGGAAATCGTGGTCAAGGTTACCCAACGCAAAACCAATCAGGAATGGCAGCACGGCACCGATAAAGTGGTGAGGTTCAAATGAAGCCAGACCTGCGGATCCCAGAATCACCATGGTCATCAGTGGGCCAGATTCCAGAGACATTAGAACGAATGCACCTGACTCTTCTTTAGTACCGTACTGGTTCATCAGGCTCGCATACAGGCCACCGTTGGTCATGTCCATCGCAGAAACGAGGGCCAGAACGGACAAACCGGCAAACATACCCGTCTGAATACCACCTTCGGGAATAAAGGAAGCGGCAATCATAGCCACAACCCAGGCAACCGCAATTTTGGTCAGTACCAGGGTGCCAGACTTGCGAAGAACGGTACCCGTTGCACGAAGATCAATTGAAGCACCAATACAGAAGAACCAGACCGCCAGAATTGGAACGGTGCCGCTTATCATCCCTTTAGTAAATGAACCAAAATAGGCGCCAGTATCTGGAGCGAAAGTATTTAAAATAGCTCCAAGTATCAATGGAACCAACATCATTCCACCAGGAATGCGTTCAATGGTAGCTTTAATCTTCATGGTAATTCCTCATCATTCCTTCGTTCATTACAGCGTGCAAACGAAAGAATTACGTAACAGTAAGCGGTTGAAACCCATTGTTTTCCCTGGATTTGTTCTTTTCTGGTCAGCGTTGTTCTTTGCTCTTGGTGGCAAACTGCATTGACCTGAAGAGTGACTGGTTATGAGTTTTTAATCTCATACATCCCTCTTGAAATGAACTATCTACTGATTGGAACTACACTTCAATCAAATTGAAACGATATTTCAATTTGGATCACATTATTTATTTATTCTGGTGATAAACTGTCTATGTGGTGCAGTTAAATGTAGAGGTCTTGTGAATAACTCTATTTTAATTGCTAAATTATTATTAATAGTAACGGGCGTGATTTTGTTTCCGCCTCTTATTCCCAGTAAGGAAAAGTAATGGATATTCGTCAAAGCATTCATAGTGATCATGCAAAAACACTGGATACTGCCGGTCTGCGTAAAGAGTTTCTGATTGAAACTATTTTTACCGCCGATGAGTACACCATGACTTACAGCCACATTGACCGCATCATCGTTGGTGGTGTCATGCCAGTAACTCGCACTGTGAGCGTTGGCGGTGAAGTGGGCAAACAGTTAGGTGTGAGCTACTTCCTGGAGCGTCGTGAACTGGGTGTGATTAACATTGGTGGGCAGGGCACAATTACTGTCGATGGGACTTGCTACGAAATTGGCGCTCGTGATGGTCTGTATGTTGGTAAAGGTGCTAAAGAAGTGGTGTTTGCAAGCATTGACCCGGCAAATCCAGCACGCTTCTACTATAACTGTGCACCGGCTCATACTACTTACCCAACCAAGCGCGTAACGCCTGCGGATGTTTCTCCGGTTACTCTGGGCGACAGCGTTACCAGTAACCGTCGTACCATCAACAAGTACTTCGTTCCGGATGTACTGGAAACCTGTCAATTGAGCATGGGTCTGACCCAACTGGAGCCAGGCAACCTGTGGAACACTATGCCTTGCCATACTCACGAACGTCGTATGGAAGTCTATTTCTACTTCGGACTTGAGCAGGATAGCTGCGTATTCCACATGATGGGTCAGCCGCAAGAAACTCGTCACATTGTGATGCAGAACGAGCAAGCTGTGATCTCACCAAGCTGGTCAATTCACTCAGGTGTGGGTACGCGTGCGTATACCTTTATCTGGGGTATGGTTGGCGAGAACCAAGTGTTTGATGATATGGACCATGTGAAGGTCGGCGATCTGCGCTAAACCCTCGTCATACTTCGCGTTGCAGATGCGTTGGTTTCACTCGGACACCCAAATCACTTACTAGAGTAAGCTCATTGGGATTCCCTTACTCACCGCCTTTCTGTAACGCGAATTATTTAGAGGGTCGCCTGGATATAAAAACGCCATTAAAAAAGGCTCTCAGATGAGAGCCTTTTTGGTATTAATCGCATGACACTTTCATGGCCAGCCCGCCGCGAGAGGTTTCTCGATATTTGGCGTTCATGTCTTTGCCTGTTTCGTACATGGTGTCGATAACCTTATCGAGGCAGACGCGAGGTTCGCTGGTACGACGCAATGCCATACGTGCCGCATTCACCGCTTTCACCGCCGCAATAGCATTACGCTCAATGCATGGCACCTGAACTTGCCCGGCAACCGGGTCGCATGTCAGACCAAGGTTATGCTCCATGCCGATTTCGGCAGCAATACACACCTGGCTTGGGCTACCACCCAACAGTTCAGCAAGACCTGCCGCCGCCATAGAACAGGCAACGCCGACCTCGCCCTGGCAACCGACCTCTGCACCTGAAATCGATGCGTTCATCTTATACAGAGAACCAATCGCACCGGCTGCGAGGAAGTATCGTGCGCAAGAGTTGGTATTAACTTCGCGAATGAATTTGTCGTAATAGGCCAGAACCGCTGGAACAATGCCACATGCGCCGTTTGTCGGTGCTGTAACAACACGCCCACCGGCAGCATTTTCTTCGTTCACCGCCAGGGCGAACATGTTAATCCAGTCCACAACAGCCATTGGATCAGAGTTGTTCTTGTCACTACTGACCAACATTCTGCGCAATGCTGCTGCGCGGCGTGGTACACGCATTTTGCCCGGCAGCACGCCTTCGGTGGTGATACCACGCTCGATACCGCTGCGCATCACGTTCCAGACGTTGGCAAAGTGTGCATCAATTTCAGACTGAGGACGCATCGCGCGTTCGTTCAGCATCATCAAGCCTGATAATGAAAGCCCGCTTTCTTTGCAATGACGCTGCAAATCTGCCGCACTTTTATAGGGATATGGAACGACAGCCTGTTGAGTATCTTCGAGGCCAAAGTGTGCTTCATCAACGATAAAACCGCCGCCGATGGAGTAATAAGTTTGGCTATAGATAACCTCGCTGCCCGCCAGCGCAGTAATACGCATACCGTTTTCATGCAGTGAAAGATTATCTTCGTGGAAGTTCATACAGCTATCGACCGGGAATTCCACTTCACGCTGGCCGTTAGCCAGTAACAGACGACCGTGAGTATTCACGTCCTGAATGAAGTGAGGGATAGCATCGATATCGACCGTGTCAGGCATGTTGCCAGCGAGACCCATGATAATGGCGATATCGGTATGGTGGCCTTTGCCGGTGAGGGAAAGTGAACCATATACATCAACCACTACACGCGTGACGTTCTGCAAAATCCCTTGCGCGATTAAATCGTCTGCGAATTGCTTACCGGCTTTCATCGGGCCGACGGTATGGGAGCTGGAAGGGCCAATACCGATTTTGAATATATCGAATACGCTAATCATGTTGCGTCCGTTGCCTGAATAACTTAATGAAAAAAACCGCCAGCAGGAAGCTGGCGGTTTAGAACTGTTAGATGAACAGCGAGTATAGAGAGTAAGAGATAGCAGAAATAGCGACTAGACCCATAATTACCACAAATACATTGCTGATATGACCGCTATATTTGCGCATCGCTGGTACTTTCTGAATCGCATACATCGGCATCAGGAACAGAATCATCGCAATGATTGGGCCGCCGAGGGTTTCAATCATGCCCAGAATGCTTGGGTTCAGGGTGGCGACAATCCATGTCGATACCAGCATGAAGATTGCAGTAATGCGGTTCAATTTACTGATTTCGATGCTCTTGCCTTTGCCGCGCAGGGACTTGATAACCATCCCGTTGAAGCCTTCACGAGCACCTAAATAGTGGCCGAGGAAGGATTTGGTGATAGCGACGATAGCGATAATCGGTGCCATCCACGCAATCACTGGCGCATTAAAGTGGTTAGCCAGGTAAGACAGAATAGAGATGTTCTGTGCTTTTGCTTCTGCCAGGTTCTCTGGAGAAAGGCTCAGTACGCAGCTGAATACGAAGAACATCACGGTAATAACCATCATGATGTGTGCGTAGGACAGGATGCGGGAGCATTTTTTCTCAGCTTCTTCACCATACTCATTACGTTTCGCTACAGCGAAGGCAGAGATGATTGGTGAGTGGTTAAAGGAGAACACCATTACCGGAATTGCCAGCCACAGTGTCATCCATAAACCGCTGCCGGTTGCCGGGCTTGCGCTAAATGACATGGTATCGAATGCAGCGCTGCTCCAGTTAGGGATCAGATACAGTGCCAGAACCATCAGAGCGGCAACGAATGGGAAGACCAGAATACTCATCGCTTTAACGATCATCTGCTCGCCGAAACGAACGATAGTCATCAGGCCAACGATCAGAATCAGTGATAGCAGTGCGCGCGGCGGAGAAACCAGACCCAACTGGTGAGTAATAAAGCTATCAACTGTGTTGGTGATAGCAACGCTATAAACCAGCAAAATTGGGTAGATAGCAAAGAAGTAGAGCAGGGTGATGACTTTACCTGCGCCAACGCCAAAGTGCTCTTCTACAACTTCAGTAATGTCTTCGCCAGGATTTTTACCTGACAGCACGAAACGAGTCAGACCACGATGGGCAAAGAAAGTCATCGGGAACGCGAGGATTGCCATAATGAACAGCGGGATCAGACCGCCTACACCGGCATTAATTGGCAAGAACAACACGCCTGCACCGATTGCGGTGCCGTAAAGCCCCAGCATCCACATGGTATCGGACTTGCGCCACGAACTTTTGCTCTCGACAGAGGCAATACTGCCGGTTTGAGTGGTTTCCATCTACTTACTTCTCCAAAGGAACATATGATTCGAAATCTGGTTCAATCGCGATGACTTGCCATTGACTACTGAAATTTAATGCTGTTTACAGGCTATTTTATAGTAATTTTGGCCAGTGATAATCAGCGGGCGGAAAGATACATTCATGGCGTCAATTCATCAGTGATCAAGATCCCAATTGTAAGAATCTACTGTTTGTATGGTTTTTTGCAGTTTTTCAGTCTGCGGCTGATATTTTATGCAGTATTTATACCCTGAATATGAAGGTTTTGCGGTTTATAAAACGAAGTTTCATTATTTGGTTGTAGTGTAATCACCTGTATAAGAACGATTTTTAGTGAGGAGAGATATGAAATCATAAGTTTTTATGAAGAGAGAAACACTGATACCGGTAACATGCAAAAAGATGAATAAAACAGCAAAAGGGTGAACAAAACTGGGGAAAAAAAGATGGGCGGAGTGACTCCGCCCAGGAGAGTTAGGTACAGATTTCGTAGCAAGGAATATAAGCACTGCCTGGTAATTTCATACGGTGCTGGGCGACAAACCCCTGGAGGAGAACATCCATGCGTTTCATCATGTCTGCATCACCGTGGATTTTATATGGCCCGAATTTTTCAATTGCGCGGATCCCGCCTTCTTTAACGTTACCCGCAACAATCCCAGAAAATGCCCTACGCAAAGAGGCAGCCAGTTGTTCTGCCGGTTGGTCTGGATACAACTTGAGATTCGCCATGTTTTCATGGGTTGGCTCAAACGGCATCTGCAAATCTGGCGCAATTCGAATCGACCAGTTGAAGCTATAAGCATCACCCGTTTCACGGCGATTCTCTTTCACTTTAGGCATAGCCTTTTTCATCTGACGGGCTACTTCAGCCGGGTCGTCAATAATGATTTGATAATGACGTCGCGCTTGCTCACCCACGGTGTTGACGATGAACTCGTCGAGCACTCGGAAGTAGTCAGCACTTTCTTTCGGCCCGGTCAGAATCAGTGGCAATACTTGATCATGGTTGTGAGGATTCATCAGAATGCCGAGCAGGTAAAGCAGCTCCTCCGCGGTACCAACCCCACCAGGGAAGATGATGATGCCATGCGCAATACGAACAAACGCTTCAAGGCGTTTTTCGATATCAGGCATGATAATCAGCTCATTCACCAGTGGATTCGGTGGCTCAGCGGCAATGATTGACGGCTCGGTCATACCAATAAAGCGGCTTTCTTTGTAGCGCTGTTGTGCATGGCCTACAGCCGCCCCCTTCATTGGGGCTTCCATAGCACCAGGGCCACAGCCGGTACAAATATTGAGTTCACGCAGGCCTAGTTGTGTGCCGACGCGACGGGCATAGAGGTATTCGTTTTCGTTGATTGAGTGCCCACCCCAGCATACGACCAGGTTTGGCGCTTCGCCGACGTGCAGTGCACGGGCATTACGTAAGATAGAGAACACCATATTGGTGATATTTGCCGGTTCTTCCAGATCGAGATTCTGGAAGCGACCTGCGCTGGAGAGTTGACCGTTAACGAATAAAATATCGCGTAATACGGCAAACAGGTTAGCTTGCAAAGCCCGGATGATACGACCATCGACGAAAGCGTCTTCAGGAGGGTTAATCAGTTCGAGTTTGACACCACGTTCGCGGCGCAAAATGTTGATATCGAAGTTTTCGTAACGCGACAACAGCTCTTTACTGCTATCGGTCTGGCTTCCTGAGTTAAGTACGGCAAGTGAACAATTGCGAAACAGTTGATAAAGGTCGCTACTGGCCGTGCGCTTAAGCATGTCCACTTCCAGTTGCGACAACATATCCATTGAGCCTAGCGGGCTAATATGTGTAATCAAGTTAACTCCTTACGAAGCGTAAAGTGCCGCTCCCAATGATTACAATAGCCCCGCAATGTTCAATTTAACAACCTGAAAACAATAATCCCACCTCAGGCTGCGAGGCGTTTCGCACTTATTGACGAACCAGACGCCCAAATGCCGGGTGGAAATCGGTATTGGTGCGCCACGGGTTAATATCCAGGCCGCCACGACGGGTATAGCGTGCGTAAACGCTCAGGCTTTCCGGGTTACAAAAATGCTGGATGTCATTGAAGATGCGCTCAACGCACTGTTCGTGGAATTCATTGTGATGACGGAACGACACCAGGTAGCGCAGCAGCTTTTCCCGGTCGATGCGTGGGCCACGGTAGCGAATCTGCACGGAACCCCAATCTGGCTGGTGGGTGATCAGACAGTTGGATTTCAGCAGGTGGCTGACCAGTGTTTCCTCTACGATTTCGTCGCCAGCCGCACCACTGAGGTAATCGGCGTTAAATTCGTAGTTATCAATAGTGATATTTTGATCATCAATACACTCGCCGTGGAACGCCGCAATTTCCTGGCCTTCGAGTTCACGCAGACGGAATAACACCACGCTCACATCGCCCTGCGCGCAGGTGCTTAAATCACGTTTTAACGTTTCCTGAACGGTTTCCCAGTCGGCAAACTGCGTCTGATTGAAGCTATTTAAATAGAGCTTAAAGCTTTTAGACTCAACCAGGTTCACGCTGTTTGCATCAAGCTGCACATGCCCGACTGCCACCTGAGGCAAACCATTACTGTTTAGCCAGGACAGTTCGTACAAGGTCCAGATATCGCCGCCACTGAATGGCAGGTTATCAGCCTGTAAGCCAAGCGGATCGCGATTAAGACTACGCGGTACAGGTTGTAGTAAAGATGGCTGGTATTTATCCTGGTAAGCAGTTGGCTTGCCCAGCGTCAGGCCGCTCAGCGCCTGGTGTTTTTCATAAGACATGTGTCACCAATAGAATGCAGGTACAATTGGCCTTTATTGTACCGCAGCCTTGAGGGAGTGAGAAATTGGTGGATAACGACGTACGTCAGGCACTGGAAGATTTTACCAATCGCTTTTGTCATGCATGGCGTGAGCAGGTGGGTGGGTGGCCCGCGAGCGAAGAATTATATGGTGTGCCGTCGCCGTGTATCGTGACAACTACGGGTGACGATGTGCGTTGGCAGCCGCAGCCTTTTGCACCGGAAAACGATCTTAGCGCGGTAGAACGAGCAATGGACATTGCATTACAGCCTGCGGCGCATCAGTTCTACACCACGCAATTTGCTGGCGACATGCCTGCACTTTTAGGCAGTCAGTCCTTAACTTTGTTACAGGCCTGGAGCGAAGATGATTTCCAGCGTGTTCTGGAGAACCTGATTGGCCATCTGGTCACGCAAAAAAGACTGAAACTTTCACCAACGCTATTCCTTGCGACCACACCCGATGAAATGGAAGTGGTGTCGCTGTGCAATTTAAGCGGTGAAGTGGTGCTGGAGAAAATTGGTACTAAGCAGCGCAAAATAATCGCCCCATCGCTGATTTCTTTCCTTAACGACCTTGAGCCACAGGTTATTTAAGCGTGGATCGCTGATGGGCTTGTGAGAGATCTCTTACACAAGCTGTAAGAGATCTCTAACTTTGCATGCAGACTTTTGTGAGTGATAAATATAAAAATCATTATTTATCATAATATTATGATTATTCCGGTCTGCTTTTGAATGAAAGTTATCGTAAGCTTCAGTTGTGAGTGCCTTGCCAGAGTGAACGAAATGGTAGATTCTATGTCCGTCGACAGGAAGTCGGGAAGTGAAGGAGATGTCAGGATGATGTCACTTCATTGAAGAAGCGGAACACACCAGGATGGTGTTGCAAGGAAGGCTTCAGGACGAAGCAAGGATCACTCAGGAAGAGTAAGGGACACCTCCAGGACGGAGAAAGAGAGCCGAATTTGGATGTTCGGTGGGTCTGGAAGACCAAAGGATATTGCATCAGGATGATGCCGGAACACCTCAGGATGATGGTAGCAGGAAGCGAGTACGACGGATTGTAGGTCAGGAGACCACAGGACATAGTTGTCACGGACGAGCAGGGAGCACCAAAAGTAGCCGGATTAGCTGCGAAACGAACCGGGAGCACTGTTTATACAGTGCTCCCTTTTTTTATGCTTTTTTTCGCCCATTGCAAGAAGTGGTATGATTGCCGGCTTCTTTTGACTGATGCCGGAGGTTTTCATGGAACGCCACGCGCTGGTACGCCAGCATTTACTTATCATTGAACAAGTTTTGCGTGACCATCAACTTTGGCAGGGCTGTGCTCCAGATGCTGAAGCCTTTGAAAGCACGCAACCATTTTGCCTGGATACAATGCAGCCTCACGAATGGTTGCAATGGGTTCTGATTCCCCGAATGCACGCACTTCTTGACGCTCAACACCCTCTGCCTGCTGATTTTGCCCTCGCGCCTTATTACGAAATGGCGCTGGATGCGGCACATGTCGGGCGCGATCCGCTGTTAAAAGCGCTACAAGATCTCGATGCTCTGTTTGCGAGTGACACGAAATAATGCTGGAAATTATTTATCAGGATGAGTGGCTGGTGGCCGTTAATAAGCCGTCAGGTTGGTTGGTTCATCGCAGCTGGCTCGACAGGCACGAAACCGTTTTTGTGATGCAAACCGTACGCGACCAAATCGGCAAGCACGTTTTCACCGTTCATCGCCTCGACAGGCCAACATCTGGCGTATTGCTGATGGCGCTTTCCAGCGAAGTCGCGCATTTATTGTCTCAGCAGTTTGAAAATCACCAGATTCAGAAGCGCTACCACGCTGTGACGCGTGGCTGGCTTGAAGATGATGCGGTGCTTGATTACCCGCTCGTTGAAGAGCTGGACAAAATCGCCGATAAAAAAGCGACTCAGGATAAAGAGGCACAACCTGCGGTAACGCATTATCGTGGTCTGGCGACAGTGGAAATGCCGGTTCCGGTTGGGCGTTACCCAACAGCGCGCTACAGCCTGGTTGAACTCGAACCTAAAACTGGTCGTAAACACCAGTTACGCCGTCATATGTCTCATTTGCGCCACCCGATGATTGGTGACTCAAAACATGGTGATTTGCGTCAAAACCGTGCCGCTGCGGAACATTTTGGCTGCGAGCGTTTAATGCTTCACGCAAGTCAGCTTTCGTTAAATCACCCGGTTACCGGTGAACCGCTGTGCCTGCGTGCAAACCTTGATGACACCTGGATGCAGATGATGTCACAGTTTGGCTGGAGCGGATTGCTGAGTGATATCGAAAAGGTTGAGTTTGTTGCAAGCAACGGCCAGGATGAATAATACAGCCGTAACGCAAGGAGTTAACTGATGGCCGAAGTGGGAATTTTTGTTGGCACGATGTATGGAAACTCGCTGTTGGTGGCAGAAGAAGCCGCAGCGATCCTAAAAAAGAATGGTCATAAAGCAACAGTATTCGAAGATCCTGAACTTGCCGACTGGCAAAAATATAGCGATCAATATGTGCTGGTTGTGACATCAACCACCGGCCAGGGCGATTTGCCAGACAGTATTGTTCCTCTGTTTCAGGCCCTCAAAGACAAAATCGGTTACCAGCCTGAATTGCATTACGGTTTGATTGCATTAGGTGACAGCAACTACGAGCATTTTTGTGGTGGCGGGAAGCAGTTTGATTCCTTACTGCAAGAGCAGGGCGCTAAACGTGTGGGCACAGTTTTAGCCATTGATGCTAACGATCATCCCGAACCTGAATCGGTCTCTAACCCTTGGGTTGAGCAGTGGGCTGGATTGTTAAAGTAACAACATGAATCCAGGGCGGGTGACATCACACTTACCTGCCCTCCGAATAAAATTTGCACTCCGCTTCACCTCAAGCTTAATCCCTTCGTTTTATCTGGTTGTTTCAAAAATCGTGAACCATCCCCCAGCGCGTTGGACAGTCGCCATAAACTGCTCATAAATCGTTCGGTAAACTTGTGTCTTTGCACGATGAGACTCGCTCACTCCCTTCATATACTTTCCATCAGCCAAATAAAAACCGCAGATACAGCATCACAAAAATACTGTGGACAGGCTGATACCTCATTCTGATTACCCTACAAATTCAGTTCAGAATGAATGTAGCTTCGCCCTTCATTCTTCAAGCTGCATTGTTGTTGGCTACGTTCGCTCACCCGAATCACTTAGTTTACTAAGCTCATCGGGACTCGTTCTCTTGCCGCCGCGATGCAACTCGAATTATTTAGGGCATGAAAGTGAAAATTCAGGAGTGCAACATGAATACAATTAGCCAAACGGCGAGCGTTGCCGAAAAAAGGACCAACGCTCGTTATTGGATAGTAGTAATGCTCTTCATCGTCACCTCGTTTAACTATTGAGACCGCGCCACGTTATCTATTGCCGGTTCAGAAATGGCAAAAGATATCGGCCTCGATCCTATTGGCATGGGTTATGTGTTTTCCGCGTTTTCCTGGGCATATGTCATAGGGTAAATTCCCGGCGGCTGGTTGCTGGATAAATTCGGTTCAAAACGGGTTTATTTCTGGTCCATCTTTATCTGGTCGCTGTTTACCTTGCTACAAGGTTTCGTTGATATCTTCAGTGGTTTTGGCATCATCATCGCGCTGTTTACGCTGCGCGCGAGCTAAAAAAACGTTTCCCGGATGCACGCATTACCGTTGACCCTAATGGGGCATGGATGCTGGAAGAAGCCATCGCGTTGTGTAAAGGAATGGGCGATGTGTTGACCTATGCCGAAGACCCATGCGGTGCGGAACAAGGCTATTCAGGCCGTGAAGTGATGGCTGAGTTCCGCCGCGCCACCGGCTTGCCTGTCGCAACCAATATGATTGCCACCAACTGGCGCGAAATGAATCACGCCATCATGCTTAACGCAGTGGACATTCCGTTAGCCGACCCACATTTCTGGACACTCAGCGGAGCCGTTCGCGTCGCGCAGATGTGCGATGAATGGGGGCTAACGTGGGGTTGTCACTCTAATAACCATTTCGATATTTCCCTGGCGATGTTTACCCATGTGGCTGCTGCTGCACCCGGTAAACCAACGGCTATCGACACACACTGGATTTGGCAGGAAGGCGAGCAGCGCCTGACCAATTCCCCACTGCAAATCGTTAACGGCAAAATCGCCGTGCCGGATGCACCAGGCCTGGGGGTTGAGCTTGACTGGGAACAGGTACAAAAAGCTCACGAGGTGTATAAGTCCCTGCCAGGTGGCTCGCGCAACGACGCGACGGCAATGCAGTATCTGGTTCCGGGCTGGAAGTTTGATCGTAAATGCCCGGCATTTGGCCGCAACTAACTCATATGAAAGAAAAGGAATAAATAACATGACAACTTCTACTCCGATAGTCACTGCGATGCAGGTTATTCCCGTTGCAGGCCATGACAGCATGCTGATGAACCTGAGCGGCGCACACTCACCGTTTTTCACCCGTAATATTGTGATTATCAAAGATAACTCTGGCCATACGGGGGTGGGTGAAATTCCTGGTGGTGAAAAAATTCGCCAGACTCTGGAAGAGGCCGCCGCCCTGGTAATTGGCAAAACGCTGGGTGAGTATAAAAATATTCTCAACCTGGTGCGTGCCGAGTTTGCCGACCGTGATTCCGGTGGACGTGGTTTACAGACTTTCGATTTGCGCACCACGATTCACGTCGTTACCGGCATTGAGTCCGCCATGCTGGACCTGCTGGGTCAGCATCTGGGCGTGAATGTGGCGTCTTTGTTGGGTGACGGGCAGCAGCGTAGCGAAGTCGAAATGCTGGGCTATCTGTTCTTCGTCGGCAATCGCAAACAAACTCCGCTGCCTTATCAGAGCCAGCCCGATGAGAAATGCGATTGGTACCGCATTCGCCATGATGAGGCCATGACACCTGATTCCGTCGTGCGTCTGGCAGAAGCAGCTTACGAGAAATATGGCTTCAATGACTTCAAACTTAAAGGCGGTGTATTAGCCGGTAGCGAAGAGGCCGAAGCGGTCACTGCGCTGGCAAAACGCTTCCCGCAGGCCCGTGTAACACTTGACCCAAATGGCGCCTGGTCGCTCGATGAAGCGATTAGCATCGGTAAGCAATTACGCGGTGTTCTGGCGTATGCAGAAGACCCGTGTGGCGCGGAACAAGGTTATTCAGGTCGCGAAATTATGGCTGAATTCCGTCGTGCGACAGGCCTGCCAACTGCAACCAATATGATTGCCACCGACTGGCGTCAAATGGGCCACACGCTTTCGCTGCAATCTGTGGATATTCCTTTAGCCGACCCACATTTCTGGACTATGCAAGGTTCGGTGCGCGTAGCTCAAATGTGCCACGAGTTTGGCCTGACCTGGGGTTCACACTCCAACAACCACTTCGATATTTCACTGGCGATGTTCACCCACGTGGCCGCTGCAGCGCCAGGCAAAGTCACCGCCATCGACACTCACTGGATCTGGCAGGAAGGCAACCAGCGCCTGACTAAGCAACCTTTCGAAATCAAAGGCGGCATGGTACAAGTGCCGAAAACGCCGGGTCTTGGCGTTGAGCTGGATATGGATCAGGTGATGAAAGCGCACGAGCTTTATCAGCAGCACGGCCTGGGCGCGCGTGATGACGCGATGGCGATGCAGTTCTTGATCCCAAATTGGACGTTTAATAATAAGCGCCCATGCATGGTCAGGTAATCTAAAACTTTTCCCACAGCGACGGACGGCATATGAAAATTGTCATCGCACCAGATTCTTACAAAGAGAGCCTCAGTGCTCTTGAGGTAGCGACACAGATTGAAGCCGGTTTTCGGGAAGTGTTCCCGAACGCCCACTATGTGAAATTGCCCGTCGCTGATGGAGGTGAGGGCACCGTAGAAGCGATGGTCGCCGCAACAAACGGTGAAATCATTAAAGTGGATGTCACCGGGCCGTTGGGTGACCCGATTCAGGCGTTTTACGGAGTTTCTGGCGATAAACAGCACGCTTTTATTGAAATGGCTGCGGCGAGTGGCCTTGAGCAGGTTCCACCTGAATTACGCAACCCGCTCAATACCACGTCGTGGGGTACCGGTGAGCTGATTCGTTTTGCGCTCGATAGTGGTGTGCAAAGTATCCTGATTGGCATTGGTGGCAGCGCCACCAATGACGGAGGGATCGGTATGTTACAGGCACTTGGTGCACGCTTACTGAACAGCAATGGCGAACCTCTGGGATTTGGGGGACGGGAAGTGGCACGGCTCGCGAGCATTGATATTTCAGGCCTGGATAAACGGCTTAAAGAGTGCCGTATTGAAGTTGCGTGTGACGTTACCAATTTACTAACCGGTGAAGAGGGCGCAACGGCGGTGTTTGGCCCACAAAAAGGTGCCACACCTGAGATGATTAGTGAGCTTGACCAGGCTCTTGATCACTATGCAAAAATTATCGCCCGAGACCTCGATATCGATGTGTTGACACTTTCTGGCGGCGGTGCTGCGGGTGGCATGGGCGCGGCGCTGTACGCTTTTTGTGGAGCACAATTGCGACAAGGCATTGATATAGTCACCGAAGCATTGAAACTTGATGAACTGGTGCGCGATGCAGATCTGGTGATTACCGGAGAAGGGCGTATCGACAGTCAGTCCATTCACGGCAAAGTACCGATTGGCGTGGCGAAAGTCGCGAAGCGCTACAACAAGCCAGTGATTGGCATTGCCGGTAGTTTAACGGCGGATGTTGGTGTGGTGTATGACCACGGCCTGGATGCCGTATTTAGTGTCTTATACAGCATCTGCACCCTGGAAGAAGCCCTGGATAATGCGGGAGATAATCTGCGTATGGCCGCGCGAAATATCGCCGCAACGCTTGCAATAGGTGGTGGATGTCGCCTGCGCTAATCCACCAACAAAAACAAAACCTTCTGAAACCGCGTAGGTCGGATTAGCGCAAAAGCTATCCGACATCAACACGATATTTATTAAAGCATCCGCTGTGCTTCTTTGGCGACATTGTTCATTTCATCAAGAAGTTCAAAGAGTTCAGGCTCAAGATCTTCTGGTTTCACGCCGCTACGCAGCTCATGCTCAATTGTTCGACACAAGTTTTTCAGCCGTGGCACGCCGCTGTAGCTACAACTGCCGTGAAGTTTATGAATGATTTCGACCAGCTGTTCCGGATTTTCTCCCACCAATTGCTCTTCAACTTTGTTGCGCACTTCGGGCAAGAATGCCAACAGCATTTGCAGCATATCGCGTGCCAGATCCGGCTTGTTAGCGGCCTGTTGCAGCGCCAGCGCCCAATCCAGCGTCTGATTTTGATTGCTGATTTGTAGTGTAGTTTCTACATTTGCAACCAGCGCAGGGGCGGTGATTGCCCCGGGCTGATAACGCATCAGCAAACTATAAAGTTTTTTCTCTTCGATTGGTTTGGCAAGGTAGTCATTCATCCCGGCGCTTAGCAGCTTCTCTTTTTGCCCCGCCATGGCGTGTGCTGTCACCGCAATTACCGGCGTCTGCTGGTGGTGCGGCATCTGGCGAATTAACTCACAGGCGCGGATACCATCCATTTCCGGCATCTGAATGTCCATCAGGATAATGTCTATTTGCATCTGTTTTGCACGTTCGATGGCCTGCACACCGCTGCCGCACAGTTCGACGTTCTGCACATGATCTTCAAGCAATGCGCCAATCAGTTTCAGGTTGGCAGGGTTATCGTCAACCGCCATAACCGTAAGTGGGAGTTTCTTGTTTTCAATACTCTCAACCACAGTGGAGCTTGCATCAAAAGTGTGTTCAGCGAGTAGCGGCAACAGTCGGGTCGAGGTAATAGGTTTCAGCAGGCACGCCGTCACCCCTTGTTTTTTAAGAGCCTCCGCATCGACTTGTGCATGACTTGGTAATGCGAAAATCAGGCAGTCAGCCATGGAGGCCGCTTTTGCAAGCTTCGGATTTAGCATGGTTAACGTGTCATGGAACGTAACCGGAATACCGAGCAGCATAATATCGTAGTGACCTTCGGCAAGAGTCGAAAACGCCGGGCTGTAGACAACTTCGAGCGGAGTATTCGCCAGAATATTGAGCGTGCTTTGTGCCGCCGTGGCATTTTGTTCCACATAGGCAATGCGTTTCCCAGCCAGGTTTTCGGTTGAATAACCATCCAGAACTGCATTGGAATTCAAATCCAGGTTGATATAGAACCAGAAGGTTGAACCCTGATTTGGTTGGCTGTGGAAGGAAATATCCCCTCCCATTTCGGTAACCAGTTTCTGGGTAATAACCAGGCCCAGGCCGGTGCCGCCGTGACGACGTGAAATGCTGGCATCAGCCTGACGAAACGCCTGGAATAAACGCGATTGTTCCTGCTCGGGAATACCGATGCCGGTATCGTGAATTCGCATTTCAACTTGTACTTTGTTATTGCCCTGCGAGCGCTTTTCGACCACCAGGTCGATATTGCCGCTTTCGGTAAACTTAATCGCGTTGCCTACCAGATTCGTCACCACCTGCTGCAAGCGCAGTGGGTCTCCAATGACGTTATCCGGGACATCATTTTTGATATTAAGCGTTAGCTCCAGCCCTTTATCATGAGCCGAATGGGCAAGCAGAGTGACGACTTCATCGAGCGCATTACGCAGCGGGAAAGGAATGCTTTCAAGGATCAGTTTGCCCGCTTCCAGTTTCGAGAAATCGAGCACGTCATTAATGATTGTCAGCAGGTTATTAGCTGAACGTTCAATGGTATGCAGGTGATCGCGCTGAGTGGCATTCAAATCCGTTTTCAGCGTCAAACGGGTAAAACCAATCACGCCATTAAGCGGCGTGCGTAATTCGTGAGACATATTGGCAAGGAATTCAGACTTAATACGCGCCGCTTCCTGAGCGCGTTTCTTCGCCAGATCCAGCTCCACGTTTTGGATCTCCATCTGTTCGAGTGTTTCACGCAGATCGGAAGTGGCCTGGTCAATATTGTGCTGCATCTCTTCGTGATAAGCGGTGAGCGACATTGCCATCGAATTGATGCCATTTTTGAGCATATCTAATTCGCCGAGCATGAAACCTTCGACACGACTATCGAGCTGCCCGCGTCTTATCCTGTCGACGGTATTCACCATATTACGAATTGGCCCGGTGACATCGCGCATCAGACGGTAGGCAAACAGCATCGCAATACCGACGCAGAACAACATCATCAACGTCGAGATAAAAATTTCCCGATATTGCTGTAAACGCACGGATTTGAGATCGAGCTCGATGGCGACATAACCGAGCGTGTTACCTGCAGGTTTGGCATCGGTTACCTCGGATTCGTCCGGGGAGTAGCTCTCAGAAATAATCGGGGTTCGCAGAATAATCGAATCGCCGTGCCGCGAGATGCTTAAACTATGCGGCGGTTTTTCATTATTCGGTAGCTTCAGTGAAGCAGCATTTAGCTGATAATTAGAGGTAACAAACAGTTTGTTGTTTTCGTCGAACACTGAAATTGCTCGCACGATATCGGAATGACGGCGGTGCAACACGCTGACCAACTGACGAATCGACTCTCGGCTGTGAAAGCTCATGCCATATTCACTCGCGACCGCCAGCGGCTCGATAATGTTGGCGCCAGAGTCTTCAAGCTGACGCTGCAAGTCGTTGTATCGATGGACGACAAAAAAGATGCTGAGCAATAAACCGATCATTAATGTCGGCGCCAGAATCAGGATCATCATGCGTGCGCGCAGGCTGTAGTTGGTCATGGGGTTCCGATATGGGACAATTGAAGCAATAGTTAATATTTTAAGAGAGCACTCAGGCTCATGGCGCAATTCTACTCTGCAAAGCGACGGGTTACGACTCGTCAGATCATAACCGTGACGGTTAATGACCTTGACCCATTTGGCCAGGGCGTCGCACGCCACAACGGTAAGGCGCTTTTTATCCAGGGCGCGCTGCCTGGTGAACAAGTCGAAATTACCATTACTGAAGATAAACGTAACTTTGCTCAGGCTAAAGTTAAGCGGCGTTTAAATGATAGCCCGCAACGTGTGACACCGCGTTGCCCGCATTTTGGTGTCTGTGGTGGCTGCCAGCAGCAGCACGCCAGCATCGAACTGCAACAGCAAGCGAAATCAAGGGCGCTCGCCCGCATGATGGGCGCGCGTGAAAACCCGGCAGTGGTGAACGAAATTATTTCTGGAACACCATGGGGTTATCGCCGCCGTGCGCGGTTAGGGTTGAATTACCAGCCTAAAACACAGACCTTACAAATGGGGTTTCGCAAATCTCAGGACAGCGAACTGGTGAATATTCACCATTGCCCGGTTCTGGCGCCCCAACTTGAAGCGTTACTGGAACCATTGCGCCAATGTTTGTCAGAATTAAAAGCGGTCAGGCGTTTAGGGCATGTTGAATTGGTCCATGCAGATAATGGCCCGCTCATGGTGCTGCGCCATTTAGATGCACTCCATGATGATGACCGACAAAAACTGGAACGCTTTTCGCATTCTCATGGCGTCACGCTGTATTTAGCGCCGGACAGTGAGACACTTACGGCCTTGGGTAATGACGAACCTTGCTATCATTCAGACGGGCTAAGCTTAACGTTCAGCCCACGGGATTTCATTCAGGTGAATGATGGCGTGAACCAACAGATGGTCGCCCGAGCTATCGAGTGGTTGGATGTTCAGCCAACTGACCGCGTACTGGATTTGTTCTGCGGAATGGGAAATTTTACGCTCCCACTCGCAATGCGTGCCGGAAGTGTCGTCGGGGTGGAAGGCGTTGCTGCGCTGGTCGCGAAAGGTGAATATAATGCACAATGTAATTCACTGAAAAATGTCACATTCTTCCATGAAAATCTTGAGGATGATGTGACTCGTCAACCCTGGGCTGCCCAAGGGTTTGACAAAATATTGCTCGACCCTGCACGAGCGGGGGCACCCGGTGTCATGCAACATGTGATTGCACTCGCACCACGCCGAGTGGTCTATGTTTCATGTAATCCGACGACACTTGCTCGTGATAGCGAGGCATTGCTGGAAGCAGGTTACCAACTGCGCCAACTCGCCATGCTGGATATGTTCCCGCACACGGGGCACCTGGAGTCGATGGCGCTGTTTGAGCGAAATTAAGTGGTTAAATCAAGTCGAGCGACTTGATTTTAGTACCCCACCGAAGAGGACGGACAATGGTTGCGGTAAGAAGTGCACATCTCAATAAAGCTGGCGAATTTGCGCCCGATAGATGGATTGCGAGCCTCGGGATCACCAACCAGCAGTCATGTGAACGCTTAGCCGAAACCTGGCGGTATTGCGAGCAACAGACCAAAGGCCATCCTGACGCAGAATTGCTGTTGTGGCGCGGCGTCGAGATGGTGGAAATCCTGTCGATGCTGAGCATGGACAACGACACGCTGCGAGCCGCGCTGTTGTTCCCTCTTGCCGATGCGGGTGTGGTCACCGAAGAAGTGATGCGCGAAAGCATTGATAACCAGGTTGTGACGTTGATTCACGGCGTGCGCGATATGGCTGCGATTCGCCAGCTAAAAGCCGCTCATACGGATTCCGTTTCTGCTGAGCAGGTCGATAACGTTCGTCGCATGCTATTGGCAATGGTGGATGATTTCCGCTGCGTGGTTATCAAACTGGCAGAGCGAATTGCTCATTTGCGCGAAGTCAAAGACGCTCCGGAAGATGAACGTGTTCTGGCGGCAAAAGAGTGCACCAATATTTATGCTCCGCTCGCTAACCGTCTCGGCATTGGCCAACTCAAATGGGAGCTGGAAGACTACTGCTTCCGCTACCTTCATCCTGATGAATACAAACGAATCGCGAAATTGCTGCATGAGCGTCGTATCGACCGTGAGCATTACATCGACGATTTTGTCAGCGCACTGCGCAAAGCGATGAAAGAAGAGGGTGTTAAGGCTGAAGTGTATGGCCGCCCTAAACACATCTACAGTATCTGGCGCAAGATGCAGAAGAAATCCCTCGCCTTTGATGAGCTGTTCGATGTGCGTGCCGTGCGCGTGGTGGCTGAACGTTTGCAGGATTGCTACGCAGCACTCGGTATTGTGCATACCCATTATCGCCATATGCCTGACGAGTTCGATGACTATGTCGCCAACCCGAAACCTAACGGTTACCAGTCGATTCATACGGTGGTGTTGGGGCCAAACGGCAAGACTATTGAAATCCAAATCCGAACCAAGCAGATGCATGAAGATTCGGAGCTGGGCGTTGCTGCCCACTGGAAATACAAAGAGGGCAATGCCAAAAGCGGCAGTTCCGGCCACGAAGATCGCATTGCGTGGCTGCGTAAACTGATCGCCTGGCAAGAAGAGATGGCTGATTCCGGTGAACTGCTGGATGAAGTGCGCAGCCAGGTGTTCGATGACCGTGTGTATGTGTTTACGCCAAAAGGCGATGTGGTGGATTTACCGGCAGGCTCCACGCCGCTCGATTTTGCTTACCACATCCACAGCGATGTCGGGCATCGCTGTATCGGTGCCAAAATCGGTGGGCGCATTGTGCCGTTTACCTACCAGTTGCAGATGGGCGACCAGATTGAAGTTATCACCCAGAAGCAGCCGAACCCGAGCCGTGACTGGTTAAACCCAAACCTGGGCTATATCACGACGAGCCGCGGGCGGGCGAAAATCCACAACTGGTTCCGTAAACAAGATCGCGACAAAAATATTCTCGCTGGGCGGCAGATCCTTGATGATGAAATTGAACATCTGGGTATCAGCCTGAAAGAGGCCGAGAAATCATTACTGCCACGTTATAACTTCAACGATATCGAAGAGTTACTGGCGGCAATTGGTGGCGGTGATATTCGTCTTAATCAGATGAGTAACTACCTGCAAGCGCAGTTTAATAAGCCAACAGCAGCTGAGCAGGATGAACAAGCGCTTCGTCAACTGAAGCAGAAAACGCACACGCCGCAATCGCGCAGCAAAGATAATGGCCGCGTCGTTGTAGAAGGTGTGGGCAATCTGATGCACCACATTGCGCGCTGCTGCCAGCCGATTCCTGGTGATGAGATTGTCGGTTTTATCACCCAGGGGCGCGGAATTTCGATTCACCGCGCAGACTGCGACCAGCTTGCGGAGCTGCAATCCCACGCGCCAGAACGCATTGTGGATGCAGTGTGGGGCGAAAGCTACTCCAGCGG
The DNA here is from genome assembly GCF_021283185.1 of Buttiauxella cochleicola. NCBI lineage: Bacteria > Pseudomonadati > Pseudomonadota > Gammaproteobacteria > Enterobacterales > Enterobacteriaceae > Buttiauxella > Buttiauxella cochleicola. The sequence continues at coordinate 107,180 of NZ_JAJSOS010000010.1, read as the reverse complement.
TTATTCGCTCGTGGTGCGCGTTACCGCCAACGATCGCAGCGGATTGCTACGCGACATCACCACGATTCTGGCGAATGAAAAGGTGAATGTTTTAGGGGTTGCGAGCCGCAGCGATACTAAACAGCAACTGGCGACTATCGACATGAATATTGAAATCTACAACCTACAAGTGCTGGGCCGTGTGCTAGGTAAATTGAACCAGGTGCCGGATATTATCGATGCGAAGCGATTGCACGGTTAGACGTTTGTGACAAAAGGGCGGGAGCAATCCCGCCTTTAAATTTTGTATTGCAAGGAATTGAAATGAACCAAATCGATCGCCTTCTGGGCATTATGAAGCGCTTGCGCGACCCGGAAACCGGCTGTCCGTGGGACAAAGAGCAAACTTTCGCGACTATCGCGCCCTATACGCTTGAAGAAACTTATGAAGTGCTCGATGCCATCAACCGCGAAGATTTTGATGATCTTCGTGGTGAACTTGGCGACTTACTGTTCCAGGTGGTGTTTTACGCACAAATGGCCCAGGAAGAAGGGCGCTTTAATTTCGACGACATCTGTGCAGCCATCAGCGACAAACTCGAGCGTCGTCATCCGCATATCTTTGCTGACGGCACCGCAGGAAACAGCACCGAAGTGCTGGAGCGCTGGGAACAAATCAAGAGCGATGAGCGTGCTGAAAAAGCGCAACATTCTGCACTCGATGATATCCCTCACGCTCTGCCTGCGTTAATGCGCGCACATAAAATCCAGAAGCGTTGTTCAACGGTTGGTTTCGACTGGACCACGCTTGGCCCGGTATTAGACAAAGTCTATGAAGAGATAGACGAAGTGATGTTTGAAGCCAAACAGGTCGTCGTTGATGAAGCCAAACTGGAAGAAGAAGTCGGTGATTTATTGTTCGCGACCGTCAATCTTGCACGCCATTTAGGCACCAAAGCTGAGACCGCTTTGCAAAAAGCCAACCTTAAATTCGAGCGCCGTTTCCGTCAGGTAGAAGAGATTATTGCCGCCAGAGGCCTGACAATGACCGGAGTTGACCTGGAAATCATGGAAGAAGTCTGGCAAGAAGTTAAACGCCAGGAAACTGATATCTAACACGTTTTTGTGGTCAAGCGCATTTTATGGCCATTTCGATTTAACAAGCTCTTGATTTGAGTCAAAAACATTTCTACCAGACGGGCTATTTTCAGTGCCCTGACAAAGTGCGAGGTCAGGGCTTAGCAGACAGAATGAAAGTTTGTGGCGCCGATACTGTTCGGGTATACTACTTTCCCGTCCTGGTACTCCCATCGTCTTTAAACCTAACTTCTCAGGTTCAGCATGACAACGAACTATATTTTTGTGACCGGCGGGGTCGTTTCCTCTCTGGGTAAAGGCATTGCCGCAGCCTCCCTCGCAGCTATTCTCGAAGCCCGTGGCCTCAACGTATCCATCATGAAACTCGATCCGTATATCAACGTCGATCCGGGTACCATGAGCCCTATTCAACATGGGGAAGTGTTCGTTACAGAAGACGGCGCTGAAACCGACCTGGATTTAGGTCACTACGAGCGTTTCATTCGCAACAAAATGACGCGTCGTAACAACTTCACCACTGGCCGTATCTACTCAGATGTTCTGCGTAAAGAACGCCGTGGCGACTATCTGGGCGCGACAGTCCAGGTTATTCCACACATCACGAACGCAATCAAAGAACGCATCCTTGAAGGTGGCGAAGGCTACGATGTCGTGCTGGTTGAAATCGGCGGTACTGTAGGTGATATCGAATCCCTGCCGTTCCTCGAAGCGATTCGCCAGATGGCCGTAGAAGTGGGTCGTGAGCACACGCTGTATATGCACCTGACTTTGGTGCCATACATGGCTGCTGCCGGTGAAGTGAAAACCAAACCGACTCAACACTCCGTTAAAGAGCTGCTTTCTATCGGTATTCAGCCTGATGTGCTGATTTGCCGCTCAGACCGCGTCGTTCCGGCTAACGAACGTGCAAAAATTGCATTGTTCTGTAACGTGCCGGAGAAAGCGGTTATTTCTCTAAAAGATGTTGATTCCATCTATAAAATTCCAGGCCTGTTGAAATCACAGGGGCTGGACGATTATATTTGTAAACGATTCAGCTTGAACGTTCCTGAAGCTAACTTGTCCGAATGGGAACAAGTTATTTATGAAGAAGCGAATCCGACAAGCGAAGTCACGATTGGTATGGTCGGCAAGTACATTGAACTGCCAGATGCCTACAAATCTGTGATTGAAGCGCTGAAACACGGTGGTTTGAAAAACCGTCTTACCGTTAACATCAAGCTGATTGACTCGCAGGATGTTGAAACTCGCGGTGCTGAAGAAATGCTGAAGGGATTGGATGCTATCCTTATCCCTGGCGGTTTCGGTTACCGTGGTGTGGAAGGCAAAATCGCCACCGCGCGCTATGCTCGTGAGCAGAACATTCCATATCTGGGCATTTGCTTAGGTATGCAGGTTGCGCTGATTGAGTTCGCACGGAACGTTGCAGGCATGGCTAACGCCAACTCAACTGAATTTGTGCCAGACTGTAAATACCCGGTGGTCGCCTTAATCACCGAGTGGCGTGACGAAGAAGGTAACGTTGAAGTTCGTACTGAAAAGAGCGACTTAGGCGGCACCATGCGTCTTGGTGGCCAGCAGTGTCAGTTGACCGATGGTAGTCTGGTGCGCCAGATGTACGGTGAGCCGACAATTACTGAGCGCCATCGCCATCGTTATGAAGTCAACAACATGTTGTTGAAGCAAATTGAAACAGCAGGTCTGCGCGTTGCGGGCCGTTCCGGTGATGACCAACTGGTAGAAATCATCGAAGTGCCAAATCATCCTTGGTTTGTTGCTTGCCAGTTCCACCCGGAATTTACTTCTACTCCGCGTGATGGGCACCCACTGTTCGCAGGCTTTGTGAAAGCTGCCGGTGAGTACCAGAAGCGTCAGGCGAAGTAAGCAGAAAGTTAGAACGACAACGCGCGAATGTTTCGCGCGTTGTTTGTCTGGAGTTTTAGTTTAACTTGTACTGAGGAAAATCTAATGTCCAAAATCGTTAAAGTCATCGGTCGTGAAATCATCGACTCCCGTGGTAACCCGACTGTTGAAGCTGAAGTTCATCTGGAAGGCGGTTTCGTAGGTATGGCTGCTGCACCATCAGGTGCTTCAACTGGTTCCCGCGAAGCGCTGGAACTGCGCGATGGCGACAAATCTCGCTTCCTGGGCAAAGGCGTTCTGAAAGCCGTTGCTGCAGTTAACGGCCCGATCGCTGCGGCTGTAATTGGTAAAGATGCGAAAGACCAGGCTAACATCGATAAGATCATGATCGACCTGGACGGTACCGAAAACAAATCCAACTTCGGCGCTAACGCAATCCTGGCTGTTTCCCTTGCTGCTGCTAAAGCTGCTGCTGCCTCTAAAGGCCTGCCGCTGTATGCACACATCGCTGAACTGAACGGCACCCCAGGCAAATTCTCTATGCCTCTGCCAATGATGAACATCATCAACGGTGGCGAGCACGCAGACAACAACGTTGATATCCAGGAGTTCATGATTCAACCAGTTGGTGCTAAAACTCTGAAAGAAGCCATCCGTATGGGTTCTGAAGTGTTCCACACCCTGGCTAAAGTTCTGAAATCTAAAGGTATGGGTACTGCTGTTGGTGACGAGGGTGGCTATGCGCCAAACCTGGGTTCCAACGCTGAAGCACTGGCTGTAATCGCTGAAGCGGTTAAAGCTGCAGGCTACGAGCTGGGTAAAGACGTTACTCTGGCTATGGACTGTGCTGCTTCTGAATTCTACAAAGACGGTAAATACGTTCTGGCTGGCGAAGGCAACAAAGCTTTCACCTCTGAAGAATTCACCCACTTCCTGGAAGACCTGACCAAACAGTACCCAATCGTTTCTATCGAAGACGGTCTGGACGAGTCTGATTGGGATGGTTTCGCATACCAGACTAAAGTTATGGGCGACAAACTTCAGCTGGTTGGTGACGACCTGTTCGTTACTAACACCAAAATCCTGAAAAGAGGTATCGACAACGGTATCGCTAACTCCATTCTGATCAAATTCAACCAGATCGGTTCTCTGACCGAAACTCTGGCTGCGATCAAAATGGCGAAAGATGCTGGCTACACTGCAGTTATCTCTCACCGTTCAGGCGAAACTGAAGACGCTACCATCGCTGACCTGGCTGTTGGTACTGCTGCAGGCCAGATCAAAACTGGTTCTATGAGCCGTTCTGACCGTGTTGCTAAGTACAACCAGCTGATTCGTATCGAAGAAGCTTTGGCTGCAGCGGGCACACCAGCTCCGTTCAACGGTCTGAAAGAAGTTAAAGGTCAGTAATTCGTTACTGCTTTAAATTCTGATTAAAAAACCCGCTTCGGCGGGTTTTTTTGTGCCCTTTTTTCGCCAAACCTGAGTCACCCTCGCATAAACCGGGAATGCAGTTTGCGGTTGCCTGTGCTCTCGACCAGGATTAGTGAGTTATTTCACTCACAGGTCAGGAGACCGCCATGAAAGCTGCAGTTGTTAACAAAGACCACTCTGTCGGCATCATAGATAAGCCCGTTCGCCCACTTGAGTACGGCGAGGCATTACTGACGATGGAGTGTTGCGGTGTTTGTCACACCGATTTGCATGTGAAAAATGGAGACTTTGGTGATGTGACTGGCATTACGCTGGGTCACGAAGGTATCGGGGTAGTGAAATCTATCGGCCCAGGTGTTACTTCGCTGAAAGTGGGGGACCGTGCTAGTGTCGCCTGGTTCTTCCGTGGATGCGGAAATTGCGAATATTGTAATACTGGTAACGAAACGCTGTGTCGTAGCGTAACAAACGCAGGGTATACAGCAGATGGTGGAATGGCCGAAGAGTGCATCGTTGTTGCTGACTATGCGGTAAAAGTACCCGACGGCCTCGAATCTGCCGCAGCCAGCAGCGTGACTTGTGCGGGCGTGACAACTTACAAAGCGGTGAAAGTTTCGCATATCCAACCAGGGCAGTGGATTGCGATTTACGGCTTAGGTGGTCTTGGTAACCTCGCACTGCAATACGCAAAGAATGTGTTTAATGCCAAAGTTATCGCTATCGACGTGAATGATGCACAACTCGATTTTGCCAAAGAATGCGGGGCTGATTTAGTCATCAATTCGCGCAATGAAGATGCGGCAAAAGTTATTCAGGAAAAAGTAGGTGGCGCACATGCGGCTGTGGTCACCGCTGTCGCAAAAGCGGCGTTCAACTCGGCGGTAGATGCGGTTCGTGCCGGTGCTCGCATTGTTGCTGTTGGGCTGCCTTCAGAGTCCATGAGTCTCAACATTCCGCGTCTGGTGCTTGATGGCATCGAAGTTGTTGGTTCATTAGTTGGAACTCGCATGGATTTGGCTGAAGCCTTCCAGTTTGCTGCCGAAGGCAAAGTTGTGCCGAAAGTGACGATGCGCCCACTTGAAGATATCAATGCGATCTTCAAGGAAATGGAAGAGGGTAAAATCAAAGGCCGCATGGTGATTGATTTTAAAACGAAGAAGTAAGCGTTGCCGGGAAAATTTAATATGGCCGGGTTTCCCGGCCATTTGATTTTATAGCGACTGAATCACGCGTTTAAGCAGCCGAATTCTCGGCTCGATGCTGTCTATCTCCAGATACTCTGACGCACTGTGGAAACCTGCGCCGATCGGGCCAAACCCATCAAGCGACGGGACACCTAATGCGGCTGTATGGTTAGCATCTGAACCACCACCCACAGACTTCCAGCGTACGTCGATACCTTCGGCAACACCGGCCTGTTCAACAATTTGCATTAACTTTTCAGTATCTGCTGTTGGTGACATGGCTGGTTTATGCGCTTGCTGTTTAACAGCGGTTTTCACATCGCGCTCGAATTCCCGCTGGCTATAAGCCTGGATTGCAGCATGGACTCGCGCATATTCATCGTTGTCCTGGAAGCGGACATCGACAATCATCTCCGCATGTTCCGGTACGATATTCGCCACGACACCACCAGAAATCACACCGACATTGATAGTGGTTCCTTTTGACATATCTGCCAGGTCACTGATTTCCAGAACGGCGCGCGCCAGCGCTTTTATAGCAGAGCGACCAGACTCCGGGTCATTGCCCGCATGTGACGCCACACCCTTAAATGTGAGTTTATAACCTGCAATGCCTTTGCGTGCTTTCACCAGCGAACCATCAGCCCTGGCGGCTTCACACACCAATACATAACGGCTACGTTTTGCCAGTTCACCAATCCAGTGGTGGGAGTGAGCGGAGCCGGTTTCTTCATCCGGGTTCATTGCCACGCCAATGGATAACCGCTCCAGAGTCGCCTTATCCATTTCGCGCAACGCCCAGAGAATATTCAGCAGCCCGCTTTTCATATCGGATACGCCAGGGCCATATGCACGGTTTCCTTCAATGCGGAAAGGGCGCTCAGCTACAGTTCCGACTGGGAACACGGTATCCATATGCCCGACGAGCAGCACGTCATACCGATCAGCATTGGGTTTGTTGGTTGCAAACAATCCTGGCCCAACTTTTTCACCGAGTGAGACTCGGTCGCATTGCCAGTTTTCGTCCTGATACCAGTGCTGAATAATTCTGCTGACTTCCTCTACGCCATCAATAGTTGCTGTTCCACAGTCGATGTTGACTACTTTTTTTAGTTCATGAAGATACTGTTTTAAATCCATGGGGGTACTCCAGAATCATAGTTAACGTGGCGCCAGGCATCCTGCACCTGTGAGCCCATCAGAAAAATGGCTGGAGCGATGCTAAAAGTGTCTGGTGAATGGGAACATGACGATGATCAAGCCGCGTGGCATAGAGGTAGATCAAGGGGAATTGTTGTGATGATAACCATGTTTTATATGCGTTATCAGGTGTTTTTTTAACATTGATTCTGGAACATATGCCGCCGCAGCCGCGTTACGCATGATCTCAGCCGTCACTTCTGCGATAATTACTCTTTATACCTATTATCTGAGAAGACTATGCAGTATCCGATTAACGAGATGTTCCAGACCCTGCAAGGGGAGGGCTATTTTACTGGTGTGCCCGCCATTTTTATTCGCCTACAAGGCTGCCCAGTGGGCTGCGCGTGGTGCGATACCAAACACACCTGGGATAAACTCGCGGATCGTGAAGTCTCTCTGTTCAGCATTCTGGCTAAAACCAAAGAAAGCGATAAATGGGGCAATGCCAGTGCCGAAGATCTGCTGGCAATTTTTCAGCGCCAGGACTACACCGCCCGCCATGTAGTGATTACCGGTGGCGAACCTTGTATTCACGATCTCACGCCACTGACCTCGCTCTTTGAGCACCACGGCTATAGCTGCCAGATTGAAACCAGCGGCACGCACGAAGTGCGTTGTACTGCCGGAACCTGGGTTACCGTTTCACCAAAAGTGAATATGCGCGGTGGATATGATGTGCTGTCTCAGGCGTTAGAGCGTGCGGACGAAATTAAGCACCCGGTTGGGCGTATGCGTGATATTGAAGCGCTGGACGAACTGCTGGCGACGTTGGTGGATGATAAAAAACGGATTATTGCGCTTCAGCCAATCAGCCAGAAAGAAGACGCAACACGCCTGTGCATTGAAACGTGCATTGCCCGCAACTGGCGACTTTCGATGCAGACACATAAATATTTAAATATCGCATAAAACTAAAAAGGCACCTTTACGGTGCCTTTCTTTTAACCTTTATACACGCAACCGGCGGTACAGGTTTCTTTTACCATCACTGAGCTTAGCAGTGGCACAAGCGGTTTCATTTCATCCCAGATCCATTTCGCCAGCACTTCGCTGGTCGGGTTTTCAAGCCCAGGAATATCATTCAGATAGTAATGATCCAGTCTGTCATAAGTCGGTTTAAATGCCGCCTTCAGCTCAGAAAAATCCATAATCCAGCCGGTATAAGGATCAACCTCGCCAGTGATTTCCAGACGCACCATAAAGGAGTGGCCATGCAGGCGACCGCACTTGTGGCCTTCAGGCACATGCGGCAGGTTGTGAGCGGCTTCGAAGGTAAAATCTTTAAACAGAGTGGTGGTCATTATTACTATCTCAATAGGACGAAAAACCGCCGCATAGTACCGGAATCCACTATTTTAAGCATTAACTAAAACTATCATCATTGGTTAAAGCTCTGTTTTAGTCATGTTTGCTAATTTAAGTTGATATAAATCAAAGGATTAACTAACCACTTTTAACGTTATGGATTACCCGTAAAAGCGGTTAGTCATTTTGGTTATTTGATATTTCTATCCCTTCTTTAATTGTTATTATCCTGATGGTTACCCTTACACCATGAATGCTTTTTACCGTTGAATGATGAAAACGGACCTTTTGCTACTGGAACCCAATCAAGCATGACAACTCAGGCCCCACCGACCGCTTTGCTGCCGCTAACCCCGGAGCAATTGGCACGCCTTCAGGCGGCGACAACCGATTTCTCGCAGACGCAACTGGCTTGGTTATCCGGCTATTTCTGGGGGATGATAAATCAACAACCGGGCGCTGTTACCACGGCTCAGGCACCTGCGGCAGAAGTTCCAGTCATTACGCTGATTTCTGCATCGCAAACCGGTAACGCGCGTCGCGTGAGTGAGCAATTGCGCGATGATTTACTGGCAGCAAAACTGAACGTTAACCTGGTTAACGCGGGCGACTATAAATTCAAACAAATTGCCCAGGAAAAACTGCTGGTTGTCGTGACTTCAACGCAAGGTGAAGGGGAACCCCCTGAAGAAGCCGTGGCGTTGCACAAATTCCTGTTTTCGAAAAAAGCGCCAAAATTGCCAGGCACCGCGTTTGCGGTATTCAGCCTCGGCGATACCTCTTACGAATTCTTCTGCCAGTCCGGTAAAGACTTTGATAACAAACTCGCGGAACTCGGTGGTGAGCGCCTGTTGGACCGCGTGGATTGTGATGTGGAGTTCCAGCCAGCAGCAGCCGAGTGGCGTGCAAAAATTGTCGATGTCCTGAAATCCCGTGTGCCGGCCGAAACGCCTGCACAAGCGGCAGTGACTGCCACGGGCGTGGTCAACGAAGTATTCTCAAGCCCATACACTAAAGAGGCGCCGCTGACCGCAACGCTTGCAGTTAACCAGAAAATCACTGGCCGTGATTCAGAAAAAGATGTGCGCCATTTCGAAATCGATTTGGGTGATTCAGGCCTGCGTTATCAGCCGGGTGATGCGCTCGGTGTCTGGTATCAAAACGATCCTGCACTGGTTAAAGAACTGGTTGAACTGCTGTGGCTGAAAGGCGATGAAAGCGTCACGGTCGACGGTAAAACGTTACCGCTCAGCGAAGCACTGGAGTGGCATTTCGAACTCACTATCAACACCGCCAACATTGTTGAGAAATACGCGCAGATTACCCGCAATGCAGCGCTGCTGGATTTGGCGGGTGATAAAGCTAAGCTGCAACACTTTGCTCATAACACGCCGATTGTCGACATGGTGCGTTATGCGCCAGCAGAATTAACCGCTGAGCAGTTGGTTGAACTGCTGCGTCCACTGACGCCGCGCCTGTATTCGATTGCATCGTCGCAGGCAGAAGCTGAAAACGAAGTGCACATTACCGTTGGCGTAGTGCGTTACGACATTGAAGGGCGTGCTCGCACCGGAGGCGCTTCTGGTTTCCTGGCCGATCGCCTTGAAGAAGATGGCGAAGTACGTGTGTTCATCGAGCACAACGATAACTTCCGCCTGCCAGCTAACCCGGAAACCCCGGTGATTATGATTGGCCCAGGCACTGGTATTGCCCCGTTCCGTTCGTTCATGCAGCAGCGTGAAAACGACGGCGCGGGCGGTAAAAACTGGTTGTTCTTCGGCAACCCGCACTTTACTGATGATTTCTTGTATCAGGTTGAATGGCAGCGTTACGTCAAAGATGGCCTGTTGACCAACATTGATCTCGCCTGGTCACGCGACCAGGAACATAAAATATACGTACAAGATAAACTGCGCGAAAAAGGCGCGGAACTGTGGAACTGGATTAATGAAGGTGCCCACATTTACGTCTGCGGCGATGCGAATCGCATGGCAAAAGACGTTGAGCAGGCATTACTGGAAGTGGTAGCTGAGTTCGGTGGTATGGATACCGAAACGGCTGATGAATTTTTAAGTGAGCTGCGCGTTGAGCGCCGTTATCAGCGAGATGTCTACTAATGAGCGAAAAACACCCAGGACCATTAGTGGTCGAAGGCAAACTGTCTGATGCCGAGCGCCTGAAACGCGAAAGCAACTATTTGCGTGGCACCATTCAGGAAGATTTGCAGGACGGCCTGACCGGCGGCTTCAGAGGCGACAACTTCTTGCTGATCCGCTTCCACGGTATGTATCAGCAAGACGACCGTGATATTCGTGCTGAGCGTGCAGAGCAGAAACTCGAGCCGCGTCATGCCATGATGCTGCGTTGCCGTCTGCCGGGGGGGATTATTACCACCGAGCAATGGCGTGCGATTGATAAGTTTGCCGAAGACAAAACCATCTACGGCAGCATTCGCCTGACCAACCGCCAGACTTTCCAGTTCCACGGCATTCTGAAAAAGAACGTGAAACCGGCACACGAAATGCTGCATGAAGTTGGGCTGGATGCGCTGGCGACCGCCAACGATGTGAACCGCAACGTGCTGTGTACGTCGAACCCGGTGGAGTCTGAACTGCACCAGGAAGCGTACGAGTGGGCGAAAAAGCTTTCCGAACATTTGCTGCCACGCACTCGCGCTTATGCGGAGATCTGGTGGGATCAAGAGAAAGTGGCGACGACCGACGAAGAGCCGATCCTCGGTTCCACCTATCTGCCGCGTAAGTTTAAAACCACGGTCGTGGTACCTCCGCAGAACGATGTCGATCTTCATGCCAACGACATGAACTTCATCGCGATTGCGAAAGACGGCAAGCTGGTGGGCTTTAACCTGCTGGTGGGTGGTGGTTTATCCATCGAACATGGTAACAAAGCAACGTATGCCCGCACCGCGAGCGAGTTTGGCTACATTCCGCTGGAACACACTCTGGCGGTAGCGGAAGCTGTTGTCACCACGCAACGCGACTGGGGCAACCGTACCGATCGTAAAAATGCCAAGACCAAATATACGCTGGAGCGCGTCGGTGTTGACGTGTTTAAAGCCGAAGTTGAACGCCGTGCCGGGATTACATTCGAGCCGACTCGCGCGTATGAATTTACCGGGCGTGGCGATCGTATTGGCTGGGTAAAAGGCATCGACGACAAATGGCATCTGACGCTGTTTATCGAAAATGGCCGCATTCTGGATTACCCGGGAAGGCCGCTGAAAACCGGTCTGATGGAGATCGCGAAGATCCATAAAGGCGATTTCCGCCTGACGGCAAACCAGAATCTGATCGTGGCGGGTGTGCCAGCAAGCGAAAAAGCAGCGATCGAGAAGATCGCCAAAGAAAGCGGCCTGATGAACGCGGTGAAACCACAGCGTGAAAACTCGATGGCCTGCGTTTCCTTCCCGACTTGCCCGCTGGCAATGGCCGAAGCTGAACGCTTCTTGCCGCAGTTTGTGACTAAAGTTGAAGAAGTGCTGGAGAAACACAACGTGCCGGATGAACACATCGTCACGCGTGTTACCGGCTGCCCGAACGGCTGTGGCCGTGCGCTGTTGGCTGAAATCGGTCTGGTGGGCAAAGCACCAGGGCGCTACAACCTGCACATCGGCGGTAACCGTATTGGTACGCGTATTCCGCGTATGTACCGTGAAAACATCACTGAGCCAGAAATTCTGGCATCGATTGATGAACTGGTTGGGCGCTGGTCGAAAGAGCGCGAAGCGGACGAAGGCTTCGGTGATTTCACCATCCGCGCGGGGATTATTCGTCCAGTGCTGGACCCGGCCCGGGATTTGTGGGACTAGCGTTGCAGTTAATGTCGGATGGTGCTAACGCTAGTCCGACCTACGAAAGACCGTTGTAGGGTGGATAGGCCGAAGGGGCCGTCCACCATGATATCAAGCAACTAGCGAGGCACGTATGTCGGTACTCGATCTAAAAGCGTTGAATGAACTGCCGAAAGTCGAGCGCATAATGGCGCTGGGCGAGGTCAACAGCCAGCTCGAAAAGCTTACGGCGCAGCAGCGTGTCACCTGGTCGCTGGAAAACCTGCCGGGGGAGTTTGTGCTCTCCTCAAGTTTTGGTATTCAGGCTGCGGTGTCTTTGCATCTGGTAACTCAACAGTTCCCGGATATCCCGGTCATTCTTACCGATACCGGCTATCTGTTTCCGGAAACCTACCAGTTTATTGATGAGCTGACCGACAAGCTGAAGCTCAATCTGAAAGTTTTCAGCGCGAAGGAAAGTGCGGCGTGGCAGGAAGCGCGTTACGGCAAGCTGTGGGAGCAGGGTGTTGAAGGCATTGAGAAATATAATGACATCAACAAAGTTGAGCCAATGAACCGTGCGCTACGCGAGCTGGGCGGCCAAACCTGGTTTGCTGGCTTGCGCCGCGAGCAATCTGGCAGCCGTGCCAATTTGCCGGTGCTGGCGATTCAACGCGAAGTCTTTAAAATTCTACCAATTATCGACTGGGACAACCGCCAGGTTTACCAATACCTCACAGCCAATGGCCTGAAGTACCATCCACTATGGGATCAGGGCTACCTTTCCGTGGGCGACACTCATACCACGCGTAAGTGGGAAGAGGGTATGGCAGAAGAAGAGACACGTTTCTTTGGTTTGAAGCGCGAGTGTGGTTTGCACGAATAACACACCGAAAGCACTATAATCCCGAAGCTTGTCGCGCCATGCCGACGGGCTTTTTTTATGATTAGAACTCGTCTTCATTTCTATTAGTCATACTAATAGATTCGTAATATTTGACAATCCCCCTCGCAACTGCAAATTCATCATTGTTATCAGTTTACATACCACACAATAAAATCAATGTGTTAGTGATGTTTATTTCAGGTGTTTTCATAAATACCGCTAATATTTACCATCTGGCAACAAATAACCCCTCATCTGGTAACTTAAAAATTACGACATTGTTCACACAATAGTCAGTTTATAAATACTATAGTACGACAAATAAAATAATTTACTCCCCCTGTCTTTTCTCAACCCTACGAGAGTTGCTATGAAGATCGAATGTATAAAAGTGCTGGTGAGCCGGCCTGGACGAAATTTTGTTACGGTAAAAATTGAAACGGACGAAGGAATTTATGGTGTGGGTGACGCCACACTGAATGGCAGGGAAATGGCCGTTGCAGCGTATCTGGAAGAGCACATTGCTCCGTGTCTTATCGGCAAAGATCCGCGCAATATCGAAGATATCTGGCAGTACCTTTATCGCGGTGCGTACTGGCGTAAAGGTCCGGTGACGATGACGGCGATCGGTGCAATCGACATGGCGTTGTGGGACATTCTGGGCAAACATGCGGGGCTACCGGTCTGGCAACTGCTGGGTGGAAAAAGCCGTCAGGGCGTGACGGTGTATGTTCATGCCAACGGTGAAAGCATCGACGAAGTGCTGGATAACACGGCGAATTTTATTGAACAAGGCTACAAAGCCATTCGTCTGCAATGTGCGATTCCGTCCACCAAAGGCACTTATGGCACGCTGGAAGGGAAGAAAAATTACTATGAGTTGCAGGGTAATCGCCCGTTGCCGCCGGAACAAGCGTGGTCTACGCGCAAATACATGAATTTCATACCTGAGTTGTTCAAAGCGGCTCGCGAACGTTTCGGTTACGGCATCGATTTATTGCATGATGTTCATAGTCGCCTGACGCCAATAGAAGCAGCACGGTTAGGAAAACTGCTGGAGCCGTATGATTTACTGTTTTTAGAAGACACCGTCACGGCAGAAAACCCGGCTGGTTATCAAATTATTCGCCAGCACACCACAACGCCGCTGGCCGTGGGTGAAATATTTAATACCATCTGGGATGCAAAAGAGTTAATCGAAACGCAATCGATAGATTATATCCGTACCGCAGTTTCACATGGTGGTGGAATAACGCCGATGCGTAAGCTCAGTGCATTTGCCGACCTTTATCATGTGCGTATGGCTCCGCACGGTGCACCGGATTTATCCCCCATATCCACAATGGCCCATTTGCATCTTAATAGTTGGGCACCTAACTTTGGTATCCAGGAATTTGTTGGTTTTGGCACCCCTGAATTAAATAGCATCTTTAAATACGAACTGCCCCTCAAGGATGGAATGCTATTGGTTTCTGATAAACCAGGTTTGGGAATAGATATAGATGAAGCCGCCATGGGAAATTATCCCTATGTCAGATCTTATCTTCCTGTTAGCCGCCTCGAAGACGGAACGCTCTGGAACTGGTAATCCTCTGACCTAAGGGTACGATTATGATCTATGATACCGCTGTAATCTGTGGTTATTTCATCTTAATGGTGTTGATCAGTTTTATATTTAAAAAAATGGCCAGTAAATCCTCCAGTGATTATTTCCGTGGTGGTGGGAGGATGTTGTGGTGGATGGTGGGGGCGACGGCGTTTATGACGCAGTTTAGCGCCTGGACATTTACCGGAGCCGCCGGGAAAGCGTTTGGCGATGGCTTTATGGTGGCAGCAATATTCCTCGGGAATACCATCGCATACGGAATTTCCTGGCTATGGTTTGCAAAACGTTTCCGCCAGGTACGCGTAGACACGGCCACTGAAGTGATTCGTCATCGCTTTGGTTCGCAGAATGAACACTTCTTCACATGGGTGATTATCCCACTGAGTATTCTGAGCGGCGCCGTAATGATGAATGCGTTGGCGATATTTGTTAGCACCGTTTTTGACTGGGATCTTTCGGTCACGATTTGGGTAACCGGTATTGTGGTGTTAATGATCTCGTTATTAAGCGGAGCCTGGGGCGTGGTTGCTTCAGACTTTGTTCAAACCTTAATTGTTGCGGTTATTTCTATTGCCTGCGCCATTGTTGCATTAGTCAACGTTGGCGGTCCGGTAAATATGGTCACTCACTTCCCATCCGGCTTTATTATGGGGCCGAATATGAATTACGGAGTGGTGATATTAGGTTCAGTTATCTTCTTTATTGTAAAACAGCTGCAAAATATAAATAACATGCAGGACTCTTACCGTTTCCTGAATGCGAAAGACTCGAAGAATGCCCAAAAGGCCGCTTTCTTTGCCATGATATTAATGGCGGTAGGGACGCTGATTTGGTTTATTCCACCGTGGGTTTCTGCCAGCCTTTACCCGGATGCCACTGCGCAATATGCCGCTCTCGGTAATAAAGCCTCGGACACTATTTATTTGAGCTTTGTTGAACGGGCAATGCCTGCGGGAACCGTTGGTTTGCTAGTCGCCGGTTTATTTGCCGCAACCATGTCGACAATGGACCCGGCTTTGAACCGCAACAGCGGCATTTTCGTGCGCAGTTTCTGGGTGCCGGTGGTTTGCCGTAATAAAAAGATCAGTGACCGTGCGGAGCTGTTTGCCGGGAAAATGTTCTGCATTGTGAACGGCTTGCTGGTGATTATTGTTTCGCTGTTCTTCAGTCATCTTGAAGGCATGAGTTTGTTTGACCTGATGATGTCGGTTTCAACACTTGCTCAGGCTCCACTCCTGGTGCCGCTGTTCTTCGGCATGTTTATCAAGCGCACTCCGCGCTGGGCGGCGTGGGGAACCGTGGTATTCGGCATCTTTGTGTCATGGATGTGTATGGATGTGTTGACCTCGAAAGCACTCGGCCAGTTGCTGGGAATTGAGTTTACCAAACGTGAACTGAGCGAAATCAACGTCATCATCAACATCATTGCTCACCTGGTGCTGACGGGCGGTTTCTTTATCTGCACCAAACTGTTCTACCGCGAAACCTCTTACTCAGCTAAAGAGAAGGAGCAGATTGAAACCTTCTTCAAAAATATTGAAACCGAGGTGGTTGAGGATTCAGAACAGCAAGGGTTTGACCTCCAGCAACGCGAAAAAATCGGCTTTATTACCATGCTGATGAGCGGCGGCCTGGTGTTGATGGTGCTTATTCCCAACCCGTTATGGGGGCGATTATTGTTCCTGGCGTGTGCCGCATCGGTATTCCTGGTGGGGTATTTGCTGCGCCTGAGTTGCCGGGTTGGGCAGGATTCCCCGCAGCAGGCGAAAGATACGCTCTGACTCGCAAAAGCGCCTTTTACCGGGCGCTTTTCTTTTGCATAGCCCGGATAGGTTGGTAGTATTTGTAATACTAAATGACAAATAGAGGTGATCCGATGTTTTCTGATTTACGGAATAAACGTGTATTAGTGACTGGCGCTTCGGCAGGCGTAGGTTTGGCAGCGGCAGAGGCATTTTTACGCTGTGGCGCAAAAGTGGGTATTAATGGCCGCCGCTCCGCACAGGAGATGGAACCGCAGCTTGGGAGGCTTCGCAGTTTAGGTGGTGAAGTTTGCTATTTCCCGGCTGATTTATCCCAGTCAGGTGCCTGTCAGCAATTGGTCAGCGCTTTTGTCGAACAATTTGGTGGCCTCGATGTGCTTATCAATAACGCCGGGGGTTTAGGTGGGCGTGCAGGTCTTGAGAACATCGACGATGACTTCTATGACCGCGTCATGGATTTGAACGCGCGCTCGGCATTAATGATGACCAAATATGCGATTCCTCATCTGCGTGAATCGGCAAAAACCAGCGGTGAAACCGCCTCGGTAATCAGCACCGGTTCGATTGCAGGGCGCGAAGGTGGCGGCATTGGCGCAGGTATTTACGCAGCGTCAAAAGCCTGGTTGCACGACATTCATCGCAACTGGGTGAAAGAATTCACCAAAGATAATATTCGCTTCAACATTGTTTCGCCGGGCACCATTGATACCGCGTTCCATGAAGATAAACCGCAGGAGCTGCGTGACAAGATTGCCGGGTCGATTGCAATGGGGCGTTTTGGGCTCAGTGAAGAGGTGGCTCCGAGCTTCCTGTTCTTCGCTTCTCATAAAATGAGCGGCTACATTACCGGCCAGATTTTAGATGTAAATGGCGGCCAGATGGCGCCTTAAAGGTATCCGTCGTACTTCGGGTTGCAGCAGTGCTGACTGCAACTCGAATTTTTTTGGCTACATGGTTTAGTGATACACTAATTTCCTTCCCTTTTTCAGGTATGACAAAAGCATGCAATTCACAACCATTGCTACTACGCAACGCGGTCTGGATGGACTTATTGCCAGCGACATCGCCCGCAAGATTCTTTCCGGGCAACTTTTGCCGGGGGATATTCTGCCCAGCGAAGTGGAGCTTTGTGAACAGCTCGGCGTGAGCCGCACGGCATTGCGTGAGGCGCTCAAACTTGTGTCATCTAAAGGGATGCTTGAATCTCGCCCGAAAGTGGGAACCCGTGTTCGCCCGCGCAATAACTGGAATATCCTTGATGTTCAGTTGCTCGAATGGATGAATGGCATGGAAGGGACGCTGGAAATGTATCACCAGTTTCTCGAGTTCCGCCGTGTTATTGAGCCACATGCGACACGTCTTGCCGCGCTGAATGCGACCAGCGAGCAGCGAATTGAGCTTTCCCGTGTGCATGAAGAAATGTGTGCCGTGGCGAAAGATTTCGACCCGGATCGGTGGGTGGATGTGGATACGCGCTTCCATCGTGCTATTTTCCTGGCTTCGGGAAATTGCTTCTATGCCCCGTTTGGCAATGTGCTGACCACCGTGTTTAAGTGGTTTATCAGCCATTCGTCGAAAGAAGGCGGTATGTGCCTGGAAGATCATCACCGCATTTATCGCGCGATTATGATTGGCGACGGTGACGCTGCCTATGAAGCATCTTTAGCGTTGATGACGGCAAGCAAACACCGTCTATAAAGGCTGCACCGAAAACTGCCCAAATCCTGGGCGGTTATCGACGATGATTTCCAGCGCTTCACCTTCCGCAAAATAAACCGCAACTTTAGTCTGGGCGGCAATATCGTGCTCAAGCACTTCGACACGTTTTACCTGCCCGCGCGCATTGCGTGAAGTTTCGCTGGCTTCATCAAAATAGCCGTGGCTTTCAATAGTGGTGGCAAATACCACGTTGTCGCCATGAGTTCGCCATAACCACGCAGGTTCAACACGTAAATTGAACTGCGGATCGCCAGCACCGGTCTGAGCAATAATCAGCTCGCCACCCTGGGGCAACGCGCCCGTTGCGGTGTAAAAAGTATCGCCATCAAGCCAGGTCAGTTGCCCATTTTCACCTGCAGGAACCGGGCTGCGGGCGCAATCCCATAAATGCTGATAGCCATTCCGATCGCCTAATGGCTGCCATGACCTTGAATAATTCAGTGATAGCGAGGTGTTGATCAGTTGTCCACGCCCGTGCAGGCAATAATCATATTGGTGTTTATCGCTGCTGCTTAGACTGAAAAGATCGAGCACCAAGGGCTTTTCGCACTGCGGCACATTGAGCAATAACACCGTGCGCTGCTGGCTGACGCCGGGCCAGTCATCGTGGCTGCGAGCGCTCATCCCCTGGCCGTGTGAGTTATCGGTGATAAAGAAGTGCGTTTCACCGTGGTGCAACGCGGCTTGGTTTTTATCGAAATTATGCTGACAGCCTTCATCTACCACCACCGTGTTGTGGGCGACGGTTTGTTTGCAGTAGCTGTTGTTTTCAGGAATGTAGCGCCCGCCAAATTTCGGTTCGATATTGACCCAGCGACCGAAACCGTAATCACGTAAAAACTCGCGACCACGATTAAACAGGCTCAGGTGCAAGTCGTCGAAATGACCGTGGTTTAACGCCGAATGCATTCCGGCAATATTGCCGTGACCGCCCCAGTACAGCAGCGCCATATTGTCATCTTGCTGATTATCTCGCACCCGCAACACGCCGATAGCCCCACGCTCACCGTTCTGACCATCACGAACTAACTGGCCTGGCCAGGGTAAAGATTGAGCTGGCGAATTTTCCAGATGCTCGCAAAGCGATAAAGCCCCGCGCCCCGGCCAGACGCATGACTGCCAGCGGGCCAACTCAGCCAGACGGGCATACGCTCCGTAATGCTGCCAGCACAGACTGACGGCGATAACGGCACCTTCATCGCGTAAGTCCATCGTTTTTGACGCGTCATTTAAAGCCGGAAGCGTACCGTCGGGGAAGGCCAGCGCAAACAAGGTGTAACAAGCACGTTGAATAATACGATGGTTATATTCCCAGATATTCAGTTCAGGCTGGCGGCGGGAGATGGCTTCGGCGAGCAGCAGAAGAGGGCGCAGAGCAAAGCGCTGGTAATAAAGCCCTTCTATATAGTAACCGTCGCATGAAAAGAGTTGGTTAAGCTGCGCGAAGAAGCCGCCAGTTTTGCTATCTCGCGCCAGGCCATACAGCGAATCCAACACCCATTCGTCATCACCTAACACGTACCCGCAAATCGCGACCGCCGCGACCGACCACATTCCATGGTTATGCACAATATCGAAAGTTGCAGCGTGAGTATGCGTGGCGTCGTGCGCCATCAGTCGCAGCAAATTGCTTTCAATATGTTGGACTTGTTCAGCGGTCGATTCAGTTTTTACACAGTGCCAGGCTTCAGCGGCATAGAGCAAAAACATATGTTCGTTAAGCGTCTGGTGGAATAAACGCCCTGGCGGATTGGTGTCGTGGCTGATGGCATCACCCAACTGCGGGTAGCGATCGGCATAGATGCAGAGAATCTGAATCACCCGTTCTTTGTAACGTGCATCCTGAGTAATGAGCCACAAACGCCCCGCAAGATTCATCATCTGGTAATTCAGTTTGTGCTGTGTGTGTTCCGGCCCGCCGCCTTCCCCATGCCCGGGGACCCACAGCGGTGCATTTAGCCATTGTTCAACTTGCTGTTGCTGAAGGCGCAGGGTTTCGCCCAGCAGAGTATTGCGCGTCAAATGGATACGTAGCGCTGCGGCATCGTCGTTATCAATAAATAGCGGGGACCAGGTGGACATAGCCTTCTCTCTGACACTTATTAGTATGACTATTTAAGTTTCGGATACCGGGTTGTGTCCAGAATGAAAGGCGAAATGAGTGGGGCAGGTCACAAAATTGTGTTTTTATTAGTCATACTAAAAGGCCGGTTTTGTCGAACCGACCCGTTTAGATTTGCGGGGTTATTGCTTCGCTTTTGCCAGCTCTTTCACCAGTGGCAGTATCACACGCACCACATCATGGCTGCGTTTCTCGATGCGCGTTGGTAGCCACTTATCCAGATACTGTTGGTTATCGATTAAGCCATTATGCCAACTGGTTCCATCCGGGAAGGCTTTGCTTTTCGCTCGTTGCTGATAACCATCTTTCTTGCCCAATGACCAGTTAGTTGCTTCAACAGAAAGCACTGGAATGCCGGCTTCATCAAACACGTCGGCATCGTTACAACAACCGGTTCCTTTCGGATATTTGGCATTTAATCCTGGATTAGTCGCGGCTTTAACATTCAACTGGCGCGCCAGTTTTAACGCACGATCGCGCGTCAGTTTACTGACCGCTGTTGGTGTTGATTTGCCGCTATTGAAATAGAGTTTGTCGCCGACAATCAGGTTATCGAGATTAATCACCAGCAAGGTATTTTTCTTCTCGCTGGGACTCATGCGTTTAAGAACATCTTCCGCACCAAGTTTGCCAATTTCTTCACCACTGGTGGCGATAAAGCGGATGCCATAGCGCGTTGGAATATCTTTCAGGCGCGTTGCAAGCTCAAGCATAACGCCCAGACCTGAAGCATTGTCATCAACACCTTGCAGCGTTAAACCACCAAGATTGTTATTTACATCATTATCACTGAGCGGTGAATAGGTATCGAGGTGCGCCATGATGATGATTTGCTGCGGCTCTTTTCCTTCACGTGCGGCAATTACTGAACTTGCACTGACGTTATGCCAGCTCTGATGGCCATCTTTGGTGGTGTACAAATAACGCGTGTTAAAGCGGCGAATATCGCTTTGGTAACCAAGCTGGCTAAATTGCTGCTTGATGTAGTCTGCGGCCAGCATTTCCGAGGGGCTGCCGGTCATGCGTCCTGGGAATACCGTAGCAATGTGGCGTGTTTGTTGACTGGCAATTTTGCCCATTGGCGTTGTGCTGGCAACTGCGGGCAAGGTACAGCAAATGCTTAACGCCAGGCTGGTTAGCGAGTGGCGCATTGCGGAAAACATAGTGAAGGTCCTTCAACCAGGAAAATTTTTTGCCCGCATAGTATGAAACTGTGACGGGCGTTACACAATTTCAATTGCTCTGAAAGCCACGTTAAATCGCTGGTTCAGCACATTTTGTGATTTGCATTTCCATGGCGTTATTCCTTTGTGGAACTACTCATTCCAATTCGTAATTTCATAACAAATAAACCACAGACGTATAGTCCCCTAATGAATTTTTAAACGGAGGTTCTATAGCCCTCCGCACCAAACCTCGGCTAAGGGAAGTTTATGGACCAGAAACGACTTACACACTTGCGGCAGTTGGAGGCGGAAAGCATCCATATCATCCGTGAGGTTGCCGCCGAATTTGCCAATCCGGTGATGATGTATTCCATCGGTAAAGACTCCTCGGTGATGTTGCATTTGGCCCGTAAAGCCTTCTACCCAGGCACGCTTCCTTTCCCGCTGCTGCATGTTGATACCGGCTGGAAATTCCGCGAAATGTACGACTTCCGAGACCGTACCGCGAAGAACTACGGCTTTGAGCTGCTGGTGCATAAAAACCCGGAAGGCGTGGCGATGGGGATCAACCCGTTCGTGCACGGTAGCGCTAAACATACCGACATCATGAAAACCGAAGGGCTGAAGCAGGCGCTGAGCAAATACGGTTTTGATGCCGCCTTTGGTGGCGCGCGTCGTGATGAAGAAAAATCCCGTGCGAAAGAACGTATCTATTCGTTCCGCGACCGTTTCCACCGCTGGGATCCAAAAAACCAGCGCCCTGAACTGTGGCACAACTACAACGGCCAGATTAATAAAGGTGAGAGCATTCGCGTGTTCCCTCTTTCAAACTGGACCGAACTGGATATCTGGCAGTACATCTTCCTGGAAAATATTGAAATCGTTCCGTTGTATCTGGCAGCACCGCGTCCGGTGCTAGAGCGCGATGGCATGTTGCTGATGGTTGACGATGACCGCATTGATTTACAACCTGGTGAAGTGATTGAGCAGAAAATGGTGCGCTTCCGTACCCTGGGATGCTGGCCGCTGACCGGCGCCGTTGAATCCGAAGCGCAGACATTGCCGGAAATCATCGAAGAGATGCTGGTTTCGACCACCAGTGAACGTCAAGGGCGGGCAATTGACCGCGACCAGGCAGGCTCGATGGAGCTTAAAAAACGCCAGGGTTATTTCTAAGGAGTCGCCAGATGAACACCACTATTGCACAACAAATTGCTGATGAAGGCGGCGTTGAAGCCTATCTGCACGCACAACAAAACAAAAGCCTGCTGCGTTTTCTGACCTGCGGCAGCGTGGATGACGGCAAAAGTACGCTAATTGGCCGCTTGCTACATGACACGCGCCAGATTTATGAAGACCAACTTTCTTCGCTGCATACCGACAGCAAACGTCACGGTACGCAGGGTGAGAAACTGGATCTGGCATTGCTGGTGGATGGTCTGCAAGCCGAGCGCGAGCAGG
This sequence comes from Buttiauxella cochleicola, assembly GCF_021283185.1. NCBI lineage: Bacteria > Pseudomonadati > Pseudomonadota > Gammaproteobacteria > Enterobacterales > Enterobacteriaceae > Buttiauxella > Buttiauxella cochleicola. The sequence goes on along the minus strand of NZ_JAJSOS010000010.1, from coordinate 84,601 downwards.
GCATTACTATCGATGTGGCTTACCGTTATTTCTCCACTGAAAAACGTAAATTCATTATTGCTGATACCCCAGGGCATGAGCAGTACACCCGTAATATGGCGACAGGTGCTTCAACTTGCGATCTTGCGATCTTATTGATCGACGCGCGTAAAAGCGTGCTGGATCAAACGCGCCGCCACAGTTTTATCTCCACGCTGCTAGGGATCAAACATCTGGTGGTGGCGGTTAACAAAATGGATCTGGTGAGCTTTAGCGAAGAGACATTTGAGCAGATCAAACAGGATTACCTGACCTTTGCTGAGCAACTGCCGTCCGATCTGGATATTCGTTTTGTACCGCTTTCAGCACTGGAAGGCGACAATGTTGCCACGCAAAGCTCTAACATGCTGTGGTACACCGGCCCAACTCTGCTGGAGCTTCTGGAAACGGTAGAAGTGAAGCGTATCGTTGAACAACAGCCGATGCGTTTCCCGGTGCAGTACGTAAACCGCCCAAATCTGGATTTCCGTGGTTATGCCGGAACGCTGGCATCAGGCATCGTGAAAGTTGGGCAACGCGTTAAAGTCCTGCCGTCGGGTGTTGAGTCTGCCATTGCACGAATCGTCACTTTTGATGGAGATTTGCAACAAGCCGCTGCGGGTGAAGCTATTACGCTGGTGCTCAAAGATGAAATCGATATCAGCCGCGGCGACCTGCTGGTTGATGCCAGTGATGCGCAGCCTGCAGTACAAACGGCAAAAGTCGATGTGGTGTGGATGGCTGAACAACCATTGGTGCCGGGCCAAAGCTACGACATTAAAGTCGCAGGGAAGAAAACACGTGCCCGTGTCGACAATATTCATTATCAGGTCGAAATTAACAGCCTGACTCAGCGCCTCGTGGAAAGCCTGCCGCTGAACGGTATTGGCCTGGTGGATTTAACCTTTGATGAACCACTGGTGCTGGATAAGTACCAGGAAAACCCGGTCACTGGCGGGTTGATTTTCATCGACCGTCTGACCAACGTGACGGTTGGCGCTGGCATGGTACGTGAGCCACAAGAAGAGGTGTTTCAGGAGCCGTCAGCATTTAGCGCGTTTGAGCTGGAACTGAATGCGCTGGTGCGCCGTCACTTCCCACACTGGGGTGCACGCGATTTGCTGGGAGGAAAATAATGGCTGAGCACGACGAGAATGTCGTCTGGCATGCCCATCCAGTAACAGCTGAGCAGCGTGAGAGTCTTCACCAGCACCGGGGCGCGGTGCTGTGGTTTACCGGGCTTTCGGGCTCGGGTAAATCCACCGTTGCTGGCGCCCTGGAAGAAGCGCTGCATAAACTTGGCGTGAGCACTTACTTGCTTGATGGTGACAATGTACGCCACGGTTTGTGTAGCGATTTGGGTTTTAGCGATGCCGATCGTAAAGAAAACATTCGTCGTGTCGGTGAAGTTGCCAACTTGATGGTGGATGCGGGGTTAGTCGTGTTGACCGCCTTTATTTCGCCACATCGGGCTGAGCGCCAGATGGTGCGTGATCGTGTGGGGGAAGGGCGGTTTATTGAAGTGTTTGTTGATACTCCACTTTCCATCTGCGAAGCGCGCGATCCGAAAGGTTTATACAAAAAAGCCCGTGCGGGCGAACTGCGTAACTTCACCGGAATTGACTCAGTCTATGAAGCACCAGTGAATCCGGAAATACACTTAGACGGCGAACAATTAGTAACAAATTTGATAGCCCAATTATTAGACCTGTTGCGTCGTGACGTTATTATCAAAACCTAAGACATTGCCAGGCGCCTAACGTGCCTGGCTTGCAGGGTTTACGGAATCGTTATGCGCAATGGCACTAACATGGCAATTACATCGGCTGAAGCAAGCCCTGGTACCGAAGAGACAACCTGGTCATTGGCCGGCGCGTTCATCGGTTTTTTGTCATGGCTATTAGCGCTGGGTATTCCTTTCCTGATTTATGGCCCTAACACGCTGTTTTTCTTCCTCTATACCTGGCCATTTTTCCTCGCTTTGCTACCTGTAGCGGTTGTCGTGGGAATTGCACTGCACTCTCTTCTACGAGGCCGTTTGATCTTTAGCTGCATTGCTACGGTGCTTGCCGTAGCGCTGATGTTCGGCATCCTATTCTTATGGCTGATGGGTTAATCTTAAAATATTGGCCAAACCGTAACAGACTATTTATGGCTGCATGCCCGCTAACTCACCTGCAAACGCGCATGTTGGCGCTTTCTGTGATAAATTCTGCCGCAAATACGAAGGGCCACCTTGTGCCCAGAGCGAAGCTCGATAAAATTTTGTGCGATGATTGTGCCGTTTTTCAGGGGGCAGGATGGGTAAACTAACGCTGCTATTGCTGGCCTTGTTGGTCTGGCTGCAGTATTCGCTGTGGTTTGGAAAAAACGGCGTACATGACTACACGCGAGTAAACGACGACGTTACTGCTCAGCAGGCGACGAACGCTAAACTCAAAGCGCGTAACGATCAGCTGTTTGCGGAAATTGACGATCTTAATGGCGGGCAGGAAGCCATTGAAGAACGTGCACGCAATGAATTAAGCATGACCAAGCCGGGTGAAACTTTCTACCGCCTGGTACCCGATAGCTCTAAGCGCTTAACTAACAGTGCCGGGCAGAACAATCGATAATCAAGCGTAAGTGAATCTACATGGCAGACTCCTCCCCGGACGTAATTGCCGTGGTGCCGGCAGCAGGTATCGGCAGCCGCATGCAAACGGAATGTCCTAAGCAATATCTAAAAATCGGCGATAAAACTATTCTTGAACACGCAGTGGCGAGCCTGATGGCTCATCCACGCGTGGCTCATGTCGTTATCGCCATTAGCCCAACCGATAGCTGGTTTGCCTCTTTGCCCCTTGCCTCTAACCCAAATATCACCGTGATAAACGGTGGTGCACAGCGTGCTGACTCGGTACTTGCCGGGCTAAATGTGGTGCAAGGTGCTCAATGGGTGCTGGTGCACGATGCTGCGCGCCCTTGTTTGCATCAGGACGATTTAGCGCGTTTATTAGCAATTACCGAAACCAGCAAAATCGGCGGCATTCTGGCGGCACCTGTGCGTGACACCATGAAGCGCGGCGAGCCGGGCAAAAATCTCATCGCTCATACCGTCGATCGCGAAGACCTGTGGCACGCTTTAACGCCTCAACTGTTCCCTCTGGAATTACTGCGCAGCTGTTTGCAGCGCGCACTCGATGAACATGCCTCAATCACTGATGAGGCCTCTGCTCTTGAGTGTTGTGGCTTCCATCCCGAATTAATTAGCGCCCGCGCCGATAATATAAAAGTGACTCGTCCTGAAGACCTGGCGCTGGCTGAGTTTTACCTCACGCGGTTAACCCAAACGGAGAAAGAATAATGCGTATTGGACATGGTTTTGATGTACACGCCTTTGGTGGCGCAGGCCCAATCATCATTGGCGGCGTACGTGTGCCTTTCGAGCAGGGGTTGCTTGCACACTCGGATGGTGATGTCGCTCTGCACGCATTAACCGATGCTCTGCTTGGGGCGGCTGCTTTGGGCGATATCGGCAAATTATTCCCGGACACCGACCCGGCGTTTAAAGGTGCCGATAGCCGCGAATTGCTGCGCGAAGCGTGGCGTCGTATTCAGGCGAAAGGCTACACATTGGGTAACGTCGATGTGACGATTATTGCACAGGCTCCAAAAATGGCTCCGCACATCCCGCAGATGCGCGTGTTTATTGCCGAAGATCTCGGCTGCCATATGGACGATGTGAACGTAAAAGCGACCACTACTGAGAAACTCGGTTTTACAGGCCGTGGTGAAGGCATCGCTTGCGAAGCAGTCGCTCTGCTGCATAAGGCGCGCAAATAATGGATATGCAGAATCTGACCTGGCTGCACGGCAAGCCACAAGGCACCGGGTTAATCAAAGCCAGTCCAGAGGACTTCGTGGTTATCGAAGACCTGGGTTTTGGGCCGGATGGTGACGGTGAGCAACTCCTGTTACGCATCCTGAAAAATGGCTGCAACACCCGCTTTGTTGCTGACGCGCTGGCGAAATATCTGAAGGTTCCAGCCCGCGAAGTGAGCTTTGCCGGGCAGAAAGACAAGCATGCAGTAACTGAACAGTGGTTCTGCGTACGCCTTCCGGGCAAAGAAATGCCGGATATGAGCGGGTTTGAGCTTGAAGGCTGCCAGGTGCTGGAATATGCCCGTCACCGCCGTAAATTGCGTTTAGGAGCTTTGAAAGGTAATCGCTTCACGCTGGTACTACGTGAAGTGAGTGACCGCGCCGATATTGAGCAGCGTTTGAATACAATTTTGCATCGTGGAGTGCCGAATTATTTCGGTAGCCAACGTTTTGGGATTGCAGGCAATAACCTGCACCAGGCCGTGCGCTGGGCGCAAAGCAATGCACCGATCCGCGATCGTAATAAGCGCAGTTTTTATTTGTCGGCAGCTCGTAGCGCCATGTTTAACCAGATTGTTAGCGAAAGGCTGAAAAAGTCCGATTTCAACCAGGTTATCGATGGCGATGCGCTGCAACTAGCTGGGCGTGGAAGCTGGTTTGTTGCCACACCGGAAGAGCTTCCTGAGCTGCAAAACCGTGTCGATAGCGGTGAATTATTAATTACTGCACCGCTGCCGGGTGACGGTTCCTGGGGCACGCAAAACGCCGCACTGGAGTTTGAACAGCAGTGTGTTGCTGGAGAAACGGATTTGCAGTCGCTGCTGGTGCGTGAGCGTGTAGAAGCGGCTCGCCGCGCTATGCTGGTTATGCCCAAAGAGTTGAGCTGGAGCTGGTGGGACGACATCACCGTTGAGCTGAATTTCTGGCTGCCTGCCGGCAGTTTCGCAACCAGCGTGGTGCGTGAATTAATGAACGCACCGGGTAATTACGCTGATATTGCTGAGTAACGGTAGAACTTATTTATGGCGGGTAATGATATTACCCGCTTTTTTTTGTTTTAAATTCCGCATTATTTTGTCTCGGACAGTTCCACAACCTCTTGTTTCCAGCTCAATCCTCAGCCCACGGAAGGTGATTTAGTCAACCCAGGATTGTATAGTAGCCTCCAGACTGGCGTTTGTTGTGAATGTTACAAAAACAGCAACAATTTCATGACAGGTGCACTAAAATCAGCTGAATGGGATAAAACAACAAGTTGGAGCGTTTTTTGAGTATAAAAAATACGCGGACAGTAAGCGTCTCATGGGACCAACGTGTGGTTTTATCTTTTTCGTATATTCATATAAAAGAAGCTTTGTAAAAAGAATATGAGAATACTTTTGAGTAACGATGACGGGGTCAACGCGCCGGGCATTCAAGTTTTGGCGGCCCGACTAAGGGAATTTGCTGAGGTGCAGGTGGTAGCCCCCGACCGTAATCGCAGTGGGGCATCAAACTCACTGACGCTCGAATCTTCATTGCGTACTTTCACTCTCGCAAACGGCGATATTTCCGTGCAAATGGGCACGCCGACTGACTGCGTCTACCTTGGCGTCAATGCCTTGATGCGCCCGGTGCCTGAAGTGGTGGTTTCCGGGATTAACGCAGGCCCAAATCTGGGCGATGACGTTATCTATTCCGGCACCGTTGCGGCAGCGATGGAAGGGCGACACTTAGGTATTCCGGCGCTGGCCGTTTCTCTTAATGGCCATGAGCATTATGAAACCGCCGCTGCGGTAACCTGCACGATTCTGCGAGCGCTGATGCGTGAGCCGCTGCGAACCGGGCGCATTTTAAATATCAATGTGCCTGATTTGCCACTTGATCAAATCAAGGGTATTCGTGTCACGCGCTGTGGTAGCCGTCATCCTTCAGATAAAGTTATTCCGCAAGAAGATCCTCGCGGTAATACCCTGTATTGGATTGGGCCTCCTGGCGACAAATTTGATGCAGGCCCGGATACCGATTTTGCCGCTGTTGATGAAGGCTATGTGTCGGTCACGCCCTTGCATGTCGACTTAACGGCCCACAGTGCTCGTGAGGTGGTTAGCCACTGGTTGAGCAAGTCAGGAGTGGATGAGCAATGGTAAGCAAACGCGTACAAACCCTTCTCGAACAGCTACGCAATCAAGGCATCAAGGACGAAAAAGTTCTTGATGCAATTGCCCAGGTGCCTCGGGAAAAATTTGTCGACGAAGCGTTTGAGCACAAAGCCTGGGAAAACACTGCATTACCCATTGGCTCAGGCCAAACCATCTCGCAGCCTTATATGGTTGCAAGAATGACCGAGTTACTTGAACTGACTCCTGAGTGCCGTGTGCTGGAGATCGGGACAGGTTCCGGGTATCAAACGGCCATTCTGGCGCACCTGGTGCATCATGTTTGTTCAGTTGAACGCATTAAAGGCCTGCAATGGCACGCAAGGCGACGTTTAAAACAACTCGATCTGCACAATATCTCAACCCGTCACGGTGATGGTTGGCAGGGCTGGCATGCGCGTAGTCCATTTGACGCTATTATTGTGACGGCAGCACCGCCGGAGATTCCCAGCGAGCTCTTAGCACAGCTGGATGAAGGCGGAATTTTAGTTCTCCCTGTAGGCGAAGATCGACAGTTTCTTAAACGGATTCGTCGCCAGAATGGGGAATTTGTCATTGATACGGTAGAAGCCGTTCGTTTTGTGCCCTTAGTGAAGGGGGAACTGGCATAACCCGGAAATATCTTGTTTTTTTCTAAGGGTTTTGGCGTAACGTAACGCGCAGCGAAATTTTGATAGCTGGCCTTAAGCGCCAGTTTTGCCGTATTTTCATACATAAGCATATGATTGTTTTTGGGGGATAAATGAGCGCGGGAAGCCCAACTTTTACTTTACGCCGTATTGCAGCGTTGTCGCTGGTTAGCCTTTGGTTAGCTGGCTGTACCAGCAATAACAGCCAGGCGCCTATTAGTTCTGTAGGTGGTAGCAGCAATGCCGGTGGCAGTTCATCTAGTGGAATGCTGATTACCCAGCCACCGAAAATGTCCACTCAAAGCCAGACTCCGCAAATTCAGCCTGTACAGCAGCAACCACAGATCCAGCCTATGCGCACTCAACCGCAGCCCGTTGTTTCAACGCCAGTTCAAACAGAAAACGGCCGTATCGTTTATAACCGCAAGTATGGGAACATTCCGAAAGGCAGCTATGCCGGCGGCAGCACTTATACCGTTAAACGCGGCGACACTCTTTTCTATATTGCGTGGATTACCGGGAACGATTTCCGTGACTTAGCCCAGCGCAACAATGTCCCCGCCCCGTATGGCTTAGAAGTAGGTCAGACTCTGCAAGTGGGCAGCTCTTCTGGGACGCCAATCACTGGCGGAAATGCGGTCACAACGGCTGATGCCAGCGCGCAAGGCGTCGCTCCGCCACCTGTGCAAAATACCACCGCAGTGGTTGCTTCTAAACCTGTAATTACGTATTCTGAGGATTCAGGTGAACAGAGTGCTAACAAAATGTTGCCGAATAATAAAGGTACTGCGACTGTCGTCACAGCACCGGTTACGGCACCTGTGGTTAGCTCTACGACTACTGTACCAACTGCCAGCAGCACGTCCGATAGCGCGCCAATTTCAACCTGGCGCTGGCCGACTGAAGGCAAGATTATTGAGAACTTCTCTGCTACCGAAGGTGGCAATAAAGGGATCGATATCGCAGGCAGCAAAGGCCAGGCTGTTGTTGCTACCGCCTCTGGGCGAGTGGTGTATGCCGGTAACGCGCTGCGTGGTTACGGTAATCTAATCATCATTAAACACAACGATGATTACCTGAGTGCCTACGCCCATAACGATACAATGCTGGTCCGGGAACAACAAGAAATCACGGCGGGGCAGAAGATAGCTACCATGGGTAGCACCGGAACCAGTTCAACACGTTTACATTTTGAAATTCGTTACAAGGGGAAATCCGTCAACCCGCTGCGTTATTTACCGCAGCGATAAGCCGGCAAAATCCTAAGCTGCATATAGTTATTTAAGTGGTATCAAGGCGGCAACTGAGTGATTCCCCGGGAGCTTATTCAAGTAAGTGACTGGGGTGAATGAAGGTAGCCAACGCGGAGAACGCTTAAAGGACGAAGTGCAAGGTAGGTATTTTGCCCAGGGATCACGGGTAGGAGCCACCTTATGAGTCAGAATACGCTGAAAGTTAACGAGTTAAATGAAGACGCGGAATATGATGAGAATGGAGTTGAGGTCTTTGACGAAAAAGCCCTCGTAGAAGAGGAACCCAGTGATAACGACATAGCCGAAGAGGAGTTGTTGTCACAAGGTGCCACTCAGCGTGTGCTTGACGCAACTCAGCTTTATCTTGGGGAGATTGGTTATTCCCCTTTATTAACAGCCGAAGAAGAGGTGTATTTTGCCCGCCGCGCACTGCGTGGTGATATCGCTTCTCGCCGACGCATGATCGAAAGTAACTTGCGTCTGGTGGTTAAGATTGCCCGTCGTTATAGCAATCGTGGTCTGGCTTTGCTGGACTTGATTGAAGAGGGGAATCTGGGGCTGATCCGTGCTGTTGAGAAGTTTGACCCAGAACGTGGGTTCCGTTTCTCAACATACGCAACATGGTGGATTCGTCAGACCATCGAACGGGCAATCATGAACCAAACCCGTACGATTCGTTTGCCGATTCATATCGTGAAAGAGCTGAACGTTTATCTGCGTACTGCTCGTGAGCTTTCCCACAAACTCGACCATGAGCCGAGTGCGGAAGAGATTGCTGAGCAACTGGATAAACCTGTTGATGATGTCAGCCGTATGCTGCGTCTCAACGAGCGCATTACTTCAGTAGACACCCCGTTGGGTGGTGACTCTGAAAAAGCGCTGCTGGACATTCTGGCTGACGAGAAAGACAACGGCCCGGAAGACACCACGCAAGACGATGATATGAAGCAGAGCATCGTGAAGTGGTTGTTTGAACTGAACGCTAAACAGCGTGAAGTGCTGGCTCGTCGTTTTGGCCTGTTAGGCTATGAAGCTGCAACACTGGAAGATGTTGGCCGTGAAATTGGTCTGACTCGTGAACGTGTTCGCCAGATTCAGGTAGAAGGTCTACGTCGTCTGCGCGAAATTTTGCAGGCTCAAGGACTGAATATCGAAGCGTTGTTCCGCGAATAATCGACTCTTCAAATAAAAAGCGGTGACTAAGGTCACCGCTTTTTTTATGGCTTTAGTCAGGTGTCACACCAGATTTTTAAGCCGATAAATCCACTCCAGCGCCTGTCTTGGTGACAGCGAATCCGGGTCTAACGCTTCCAGAGCTTCTACCGCAGGCGAGGTTTCCTCAGCAACTGACAGCAACGACATCTGAGTACCATCGACTTGCGTGGCAGCCGTGTTATTAGAAAGCGTCTCCAGTTCACGTAGTTTTTGACGTGCTCGTTTAATCACATCTTTTGGTACACCAGCCAGCGCCGCAACGGCCAGGCCGTAGCTTTTGCTCGCCGCACCATCTTGCACACTGTGCATAAAGGCGATGGTGTCACCGTGTTCGATAGCATCAAGATGCACGTTTGCCACACCTTCCATTTTTTCTGGCAACGTCGTCAGCTCAAAATAGTGCGTGGCAAACAGGGTCAGTGCTTTGATGCGATTAGCCAGACTTTCGGCACAGGCCCAGGCTAATGACAGACCATCGTATGTGGAAGTCCCACGACCAATTTCATCCATCAGTACCAGGCTATTCTCGGTGGCGTTATGCAAAATATTTGCCGTCTCGGTCATCTCAACCATAAAGGTTGAACGCCCGGAAGCCAGATCGTCAGCCGCGCCTACGCGTGTGAAAATACGGTCGATTGGCCCGATCTCTGCCTGCTGTGCTGGAACAAAACTACCAATGTAGGCAAGCAGCACGATCAACGCCGATTGGCGCATGTAGGTGCTTTTACCCCCCATGTTAGGACCGGTAATAATCAACATGCGGCGTTGAGGTGCGAGACTTAGCGGGTTGGCAATAAACGGCTCGCTAAGAACTTGCTCAACGACTGGATGACGACCATCAACCACTTTAATCCCCGGTTTATCAGTCAGTTGCGGACAAGTGTAATTCAGGCTGTAAGCGCGCTCAGCAAGGTTAACCAGCACATCCAGTTCCGCCAAAGCCGTAGAACTTTGCTGCAACGCTTCAAGATGTGGCAACAGCGCATCGAACAACTGATCGTAGAGCTGTTTTTCCAGTGCAAGAGCTTTGCCTTTCGACGTGAGAACTTTGTCTTCGTACTCTTTAAGCTCAGGAATAATATAGCGCTCGGCGTTTTTCAGCGTCTGACGGCGAACATAGTGAATTGGTGCGTGGTGACTCTGGCTGCGGCTAATCTGGATGTAATAACCATGCACGCCGTTAAAACCGACTTTCAGCGTATCCAAACCAAGCTTTTCACGCTCGCGGATTTCCAGTTTATCGAGATAATCTGTCGCGCCATCAGCCAGCGCACGCCACTCGTCTAACTCTTCGTGATAACCTGGCGCAATCACGCCACCGTCGCGCACCAGCACTGGCGGGGATTCCACTACTGCGCGCTCGAGTAATTCACGCAGCTCGGTGAACTCACCCATATTTTCGCGCAGGGTCTGTACATATTCTGTTGGCACATCGGCCAGCATTTCACGCAATTCAGGCAGTTGTTGGAAAGCGTGGCGCATGCGCGCTAAATCGCGTGGACGCGCAGTGCGTAGTGCCAGACGCGCCAGAATGCGTTCCAGATCGCCAACTTGACGCAGCACCGGCTGTATTTCAGCGGTACGCTCTTGTAAGGCTGCGATGGTCTGCTGGCGTTTTTGCAGCACGTCGATGTTGCGAATTGGCATGTGCAGCCAGCGTTTCAGCATGCGGCTACCCATCGGCGTGACGGTGCAGTCCAACACTGAGGCGAGCGTATTTTCAAAGCCACCAGACAGGTTCTGGGTTATCTCCAGATTACGGCGCGTTGCCGCATCCATAATGATGCTGTCTTGCTGGCGGTCCATGGTGACGGAGCGAATATGCGGCAGGGAAGTGCGCTGCGTATCTTTAACGTACTGCAGCAAGCAGCCCGCGGCACACAAAGCATGATGAGCATTTTCAACACCAAAGCCAATCAGGTCGCGGGTACCAAATTGCATATTCAACTGTTGGCGTGCGGTGGATATTTCAAACTCCCACAGCGGGCGACGACGCAAGCCACGGCGGCCTTCAATCAGGCGCGTTTCGGCAAAATCTTCTGCATACAGCAGTTCAGCGGGATTGGTACGCTGAAGTTCGGCGGCCATGGTTTCGATATCTTCAGGCTCTGACAGACGAAAACGCCCGGAGCTGATATCAAGCGTCGCATAACCAAAGCCTTTACCATCTTGCCAGATTGCAGCCAGCAGGTTGTCCTGGCGCTCTTGCAGCAGGGCTTCATCGCTGATGGTGCCTGGTGTAACGATACGCACGACTTTGCGCTCGACAGGCCCTTTGCTGGTGGCCGGGTCGCCAATCTGTTCGCAAATGGCGGCAGATTCACCCAGATTCACAAGCTTGGCTAAATAGTTTTCGATGGCGTGATGTGGAACACCTGCCATTGGAATCGGTTCGCCCGCGGATGCACCACGTTTAGTCAGAGAGATATCGAGTAGTTGCGACGCACGTTTTGCATCGTCATAAAACAACTCGTAAAAGTCGCCCATGCGATAGAACAACAGGATCTCAGGATGCTGAGCTTTCAGGCGCAGATACTGCTGCATCATGGGGGTGTGGGCGTCTAAATTTTCCGTTGTACTCATAGTTTTTCTTTTTTAATCCATTGAATTAAAAGTTAATTGTGATTTTTTATTATTGTTAGTGTTCACATTATCTCATGAAGCTGATTTGTCGTGAAAAGCTTCGCTATTACACCACATAACTCTGCGATCACACATTGCCAAAAGGCAGGAAAAATTCGCGCCGTCTCGCAGAGTCTGTTACTACCACTGTGATTTTGATTTACCATAAGTAATACACATTCGTCGTTAGCTATATGGATATCCCAACACATGCGTTACTCCGTCGCGTTACTTCCGCTTATTGTTTTGCTCGCCGCTTGTAGCAGCAAACCGAAAACAGAAACACAGCCTCAACAAACCGGCACGCCTACTGGGGGGTTCTTGTTGCAACCGCAGCATGATGTGTTTATGCAGACGGGGGATTTTGCTAACAATCCAGAAGCTGAGAAATTCATCGATAAAATGGTGAATAAGCATGGTTTTGATCGCCAGCAATTGCACGAAGTGCTTTCTCAGGCCAAACGGCTGGATTACGTTTTGCGTTTAATGGACCAGCAGGCACCGACTACTGCACCACCAGCAGGTCCAAACGGTGCATGGCTACGCTATCGCGGCAAATTTATTACCCCTGATAATGTGCAAAATGGTGTCGCGTTCTGGAATCAATATGAAGACACTCTGAAACGCGCCTTCCAGGTTTATGGCGTGCCGCCAGAAATTATTGTTGGCATTATTGGTGTTGAAACCCGTTGGGGCCGTGTGATGGGGAAAACGCGGATTGTCGATGCACTTGCTACGCTCTCGTTTGCCTATCCTCGCCGTGCGCAATACTTCTCTGGCGAACTGGAAACCTTCCTGTTGATGGCGCGTAACGAAGGCGATGACCCGCTGGCATTGAAAGGTTCATTCGCTGGAGCGATGGGCTACGGCCAGTTTATGCCTTCGGCCTTTAAAGAATATGCGGTGGATTTCAACGGTGACGGCCATGTAAACCTGTGGGACCCGGAAGATGCTATCGGCAGTGTAGCGAACTACTTCAAAGGACATGGCTGGGTGAAAGGTGATTTGGTTGCGGTTCCTGCCAACGGCCAGGTGCCGGGGCTTGCGAATGGTTTTAAAACTAAATATTCCGTATCCGCGCTGGCTGAGTCTGGTTTAAGCCCAACCGCTTCTCTGGGCAACCACCAGGAGGCAAGCTTGTTGCGCCTGGATGTGGGCGATAGCTACCAGTACTGGTACGGTTTACCGAACTTCTACACCATCACACGTTATAACCACAGCACGCATTATGCGATGGCGGTCTGGCAGCTCGGTCAGGCAGTAGCGCTGGCTCGCGTTCAATAATCTTCACCCCCGTCTTATTCTGAGGCGGGGTTAGCTTCCCAGATTGTTATGAAGGTTTTTCCTGATCGTCGATCAGGAATTTACATCGCATTTGATTTGGTTTATGTTATGTTATAACAAATCAAATTCAGTGGTTTTCCTGCAATGCTTCCTATACGGACACTATTCACAGTGGCTGCGCCTGTCCGATTTTGCGCGGTCTTAATTCTGCTGGCTGGGTTATGGCTGGCTATTCGCTGGGCGATAGCTCTGCCATGATCTCGCTAAATCAGTTAGTACTGGGTTATCAGGGAAGGGCAGTAACACCGCCATTAACTGGCCATATTGTGAAAGGCAGTATGACCGCCATCATAGGTGCCAATGGCACAGGGAAATCGACCCTTCTCAAGACGATCCTGAAGTTACAGTCACCTGTATCTGGTCAATTGTCTTTTACTGAGGGGCGCCCACGTATTGCATGGCTGCCACAACTTGCCGAAATGGAAAGGCAGTTTCCTACCACGGTTTACGATGTGGTTTGCATGGGAGCATGGCCCGCTCGAGGTCTGTTTTCCTCGTTGAATCGCCAAATCCGTCTGCGAGTAGCCGATGCCATTGAGCGTGTTGGTCTTACTACATTGAGCAAGCAACCCATCGAAACGCTTTCCGGCGGCCAGTTTCAAAGAATGCTGTTTGCACGCCTGCTGGTACAAAACGCGCCATTAGTATTGCTTGATGAGCCATTTACCGGCGTTGACTCACAAACCAGTGATTTTTTGATGACGCTTATCTGTCAGATGCATCAGGCGGGCCAGACAGTGATGGCAGTGCTGCACGATAACGAGCTCGTTAGCAGACACTTCCCTCAGGTTCTGTTGCTTACGCAAGACCATTTCCATTGGGGCGATACCGCTGAAGTACTGCCCCATTACTGCAAATCAAGTATCAATCTGGCGTTATCCGCATGATTTATCACTTCTTCTTTGAACCGTTTATTGCTTACGGTTTTATGCGACGCGCACTCGTCGCCTGTCTTGCACTATCGATAAGCACAGCCCCACTGGGGATCTTTTTACTTTTACGACGTATGAGTCTGGTGGGCGATGCGCTGTCTCACGCCATTTTGCCTGGCGTTGCTGTGGGGTATTTACTGGCTGGTATGTCGTTGGTTGCGATGGGAATTGGCGGCTTTATTGCGGGCGTGCTGGTGGCGCTAATTTCAGGGCTTGTCAGTTCACGCACCAATCTTAAAGAGGATGCCAGTTTTGCCGGTTTTTATCTTGGCTCGCTGGCGTTGGGGGTCACGCTGATTTCATTACGTGGTTCCAGTGTTGATCTACTTCATCTTCTATTTGGTTCCATTCTGGCGGTGGATAGCCAGTCAACAATTTTTGTTGGCGTGATAGCCAGCGTGACGTTGCTTATTCTGGCCGGTTTATATCGTGGACTGGTGATGGAAACTTTCGACCGCAGCTTTTTACAGGTCAATAATCGCCTGGCTCCTCATCTTATTCACGGTGTATTTCTCGCGTTGTTGGTACTTAATTTAGTCGCCGGGTTTCAAATCCTCGGGACCCTAATGTCTGTCGGTCTGATGATGCTTCCCGCTGTTTCGGCACGCTGCTGGGCGAAAACACTACCAGGGGCGATGTTCATCGCTATTGTCTGCGGTTTGTTGTCGGCCTGGATTGGGCTTGCATGGTCTTTTGCCGCCGCATTACCAGCGGGCCCTGCAATTGTTCTTACGGCAAGCGTCGGCTTCTTTATCTCGATTCTTTTTGGTTCGCGCAGCGGGCTGGTTCGTAGCCTTTGTCGAGGCTTGATAACAACAAGCAAGGGGATTAAATGAAACGTTTTGGGATGATGGTGTCATTGGTGTTGGCGTGCTCAAGCCAGGCTGCGTTGGCGAAAAGCCTCAATGTGGTTGCCAGTTTTACCGTATTGGCAGATATGGCAAAACAAGTAGGTGGTGAGCATGTCACGGTGAAAAGTCTGGTGGGGCCAGATGGCGACCCACATAGCTTTGAACCGTCACCGCAAGACAGCGTGGCGTTAAGCAAAGCAGATGTGGTTATCGTAAGCGGGCTGGGAATGGAAGGGTGGATGGACCGTCTGGTCAGCGCATCAGGCTATAAAGGCAAAGTGATTGTTGCTTCTGAAGGCATCTCGACGCGGAAAATGGTCGATGACGGTAAACAAATCACCGATCCCCACGCCTGGAACAGTGCTGAAAATGGCGCAATCTACGCACAAAATATTACCAGGGCGCTGGTGGCTGCGGACCCGGAAGATGCAGCGGCAATCAACGACAGTGGTTCCGAGTATGTTACACGCCTGAAACTGCTCGATAGTTGGGCGAAGACGCGCTTTGAAGCTATTCCGAAATCAAAGCGTAAAGTGCTCACCAGCCATGATGCATTTGGCTACTTTGGCCAGGAGTATGGCGTGACTTTCATGGCACCAGTGGGCTTCTCGACCGAAGCGGAAGCTAATGCCAGTGACGTTGCTGGACTAATTAAGCAGCTCAAAGAACAACACATCAAAACTTACTTTATAGAAAATCAGACTGACCCTCGATTGGTAAAACAAATTGCCGCTGCGAGTGATGCCCAACCGGGTGGCGAACTATATCCAGAAGCGTTATCAGCCGCAAACGGGTCAGCCAGCACTTACGAGATGGCGTTCAAGCACAATGTGGATACTATCGCTAACAGCATGAAGTGATTTAATCGGCCAGCATTCGCTGGCCGTTCTTTTTTCTGGAAGTGCCTCGAGTTATCTAATGTAATCCTCTGCAAGAGCGGTTAAGTGCTATCGTGTAGCCCTGCGCTATGTCTACAATCGGAGCCAACATGACAGATAAAACATTGCGTCAATTAAGTCACCAGGTCGGCGAAGCACTCGGGCATATCGGTGCGACCGTTACCACGGCAGAATCCTGCACCGGTGGCTGGATTGCCAAAGTGATTACTGATGTTTCAGGCAGTTCCGCCTGGTTTGAACGCGGTTTTGTTACCTACAGTAATGAGGCTAAGCACCAAATGATTGGTGTTGATAGCGGAACGCTGGAAACTCATGGTGCAGTTAGCGAAGCCGTGGTGCGTGAAATGGCACAAGGTGCGCTTTATGCGGCCGCTGCGGATTACGCGGTTGCTGTCAGTGGTATTGCCGGGCCAAATGGCGGTAGTGAAGAAAAACCTGTCGGAACGGTGTGGTTTGGCTTCGCTTCAAAACTTGATGGTACCATCGCCAACTGCCAGATTTTTGCGGGTGACCGTGATGCCGTTCGACGCCAGGCCACTGAATATGCGCTGCAAACCCTGTGGGAAGAATTTCTCAAAAATAAGCTTGATACTGTATGACCATACAGTATAATTGGCACAACAAAACAGCATAGTAAGCAGCGTGGCACATCCGTGTATCACCCTGCATGACAGGAGTAAAAATGGCTATCGACGAAAACAAACAGAAGGCGTTAGCGGCAGCACTTGGCCAAATTGAAAAACAGTTTGGTAAAGGCTCCATCATGCGTCTGGGTGAAGACCGTACCATGGATGTGGAAACGATCTCTACCGGTTCACTTTCACTGGATATTGCGCTTGGTGCCGGTGGCTTACCAATGGGCCGTATCGTTGAAATTTACGGGCCAGAATCCTCTGGTAAAACGACGCTGACTTTGCAAGTTATCGCCGCCGCTCAACGTGAAGGTAAAACGTGTGCGTTTATCGATGCCGAGCACGCTCTGGACCCGATTTACGCTAAGAAACTGGGCGTAGATATCGACAACCTGCTTTGTTCACAGCCAGACACTGGCGAACAAGCGTTGGAAATCTGTGATGCGCTGGCACGTTCCGGTGCAGTCGACGTACTGGTTGTTGACTCCGTTGCCGCTCTGACGCCGAAAGCTGAAATTGAAGGCGAAATCGGTGACTCTCATATGGGCCTCGCGGCACGTATGATGAGCCAGGCAATGCGTAAACTGGCAGGTAACCTTAAGCAATCCAACACCTTGCTTATCTTCATCAACCAGATTCGTATGAAAATTGGTGTGATGTTCGGTAACCCAGAAACCACTACTGGTGGTAACGCGCTGAAGTTCTACGCTTCTGTACGTCTGGATATTCGTCGCATTGGTGCGGTGAAAGATGGCGATAACGTGGTGGGTAGTGAAACTCGCGTTAAAGTGGTGAAAAACAAAATTGCTGCACCATTTAAACAAGCTGAATTCCAGATCATGTACGGTGAAGGTATCAACTTCTACGGCGAGCTGGTTGACTTAGGCGTGAAGCACAAGCTGATTGAAAAAGCAGGTGCCTGGTACAGCTACAACGGTGAGAAGATTGGCCAGGGCAAATCAAACTCCAGTAACTTCCTGAAAGAAAACAAGCCAATGGCTGCTGAAATCGAGAAGAAACTGCGTGATATGCTGCTGAATAATCCAGATGGTACACCAGACTTTGTTGCTGATGACCACGACAAAGACGTTGCTGAATCCAAAGAAGACTTCTAAATCCCATAAGGGCTGCTACGGCAGCCCTTATTTGTTTCTGCCTTACTCCATTTTCTTTTAAACAGGTTATCCGCTATGCCTGCCGAATCTACTTCCCGCCGCAGTCCTTATTCCCGCTTATTAGACAAAGCCACTCGTATCCTGGCGATGCGCGATCACAGTGAACAAGAACTTCGCCGTAAACTCGCGACACAGCCTACGTTTCCCGGAAAACCAAGAGCTGAAGAAGATCCGTTCACGCCTGAAGATATCGAAAAAGTCATTGCCTGGTGTTATGAACACCGCTGGTTGGACGATGCTCAATTTGCCTCACGTTTTATCGCAAGCCGCAGCCGCAAAGGTTATGGCCCGCAACGTATCCGCCAGGAATTGCAGGGCAAAGGTATCGCGCGTGATCTGAGCGAAGCCGCAATGGAAAATTGCGAAATAGACTGGCAAGAGATGGCTCGAGACATTGCCGAGCGAAAATTTGGCGAGCAACTTCCGACAGAATGGAAAGAGCGAGCTAAAGTGCAGCGTTATCTTCAGTATCGTGGGTTCTTTATGGAAGACATCCAGGCTGTTTATTCATGATATACCCTTCATACTTAAAGTTGCCTCGGCGTTAGCTTCACTCGTTCATCCGAATCACTTACTGGAGTAAGCTCATCGGGATTTTCTCGCTTGCCGCCTTGACGCAACTTTAATTATTTTGGGTATAAAAACCGAAATTTTTCCGATTAGGCATACACGGGATTTTACTTCCCTCATAAGAAAACTTATCTTATTCCCACTTTTTCCAGGTAAACAGGTCAAGACCAAAGCAACAAAATTGGCTATGACCGGTTTGCTAACTCCTCGTTAGCTTGATTTCAGGATAATTATGAGCAAGAGCACCGCTGAGATCCGTCAGGCGTTTCTCGATTTTTTCCATAGTAAAGGCCACCAGGTTGTAGCGAGTAGCTCCCTGGTTCCGAATAACGATCCTACTTTGCTGTTTACCAATGCCGGGATGAATCAGTTCAAGGATGTTTTCCTTGGTCTCGACAAGCGTAACTATTCCCGTGCAACAACGTCTCAACGTTGTGTCCGCGCCGGTGGTAAGCACAATGATCTGGAAAATGTCGGTTACACTGCCCGTCACCATACTTTCTTTGAAATGCTGGGTAACTTCAGCTTCGGTGATTACTTCAAACATGATGCCATTAACTTCGCATGGGAATTATTGACCGGCGAACAGTGGTTTAATCTGCCAAAAGATCGTCTTTGGGTCACTGTTTACGAGACTGACGACGAAGCGTTTGAAATCTGGGAAAAAGAAGTTGGTGTGCCACGCGAGCGCATTATTCGCATTGGCGATAATAAAGGTGCCGCATATGCATCTGACAACTTCTGGCAAATGGGTGATACCGGCCCATGCGGCCCATGTACCGAAATCTTCTTCGACCACGGCGACCATATTTGGGGCGGCCCTCCGGGCAGCGCAGAAGAAGATGGCGACCGCTATATCGAAATCTGGAACCTTGTGTTCATGCAGTTCAACCGTCAGCAGGATGGCACTATGCTGCCACTGCCTAAGCCGTCTGTTGATACTGGTATGGGTCTGGAACGTATTGCTGCAGTTCTGCAACACGTTAATTCCAACTATGAAATCGACCTGTTCAGCAAGTTGATCCAGTCTATTGCTAAAGTGACAGGTGCTACCGATCTGACCAGCAAATCGCTGCGTGTTATTGCTGACCATATTCGTTCTTGCGCATTCCTTGTTTCTGATGGCGTTACTCCGTCGAACGAAGGCCGTGGCTACGTGTTGCGCCGCATCATTCGTCGTGCAATCCGTCATGGCAACATGTTGGGTGCGAAAGAAACCTTCTTCTACAAACTGGTTGGCCCATTAGTAGAAGTCATGGGTGCTGCTGGTGAAGAACTGCATCGTCAGCAAGCGCTGGTTGAACAAGTTCTGAAAACCGAAGAAGAGCAGTTTGCTCGTACGCTTGAGCGTGGCCTGGCATTGCTGGATGAAGAACTGGCTAATCTGAAGGGTGATACTCTGGATGGCGAAACCGCATTCCGTCTGTATGACACCTACGGTTTCCCGGTTGACCTGACGGCGGATGTTTGCCGCGAGCGTAACCTGAAAGTTGATGAAGCAGGCTTTGAAGCTGCGATGGAAGAACAACGCCGTCGTGCGCGTGAGTCCAGCGGTTTTGGCGCTGACTACAACAGTATGATCCGCGTTGATTCAGCCACAGCGTTTAAAGGTTACGACCACACTGATTTAACTGCTAAAGTCACCGCGCTATTTGTTGATGGCAAAGCGGTTGAACAAATTACTGCCGGGCAAGAAGCTGTTGTGGTGCTCAATGAGACCCCATTCTATGCGGAGTCTGGCGGCCAGGTCGGTGATAAAGGCGCGATTAAGGGTAACGGCATAGACTTTGCTGTTAACGATACGCAGAAATATGGTCAGGCGATCGGTCATCTGGGCAAGCTCGTTGCTGGGGTTGTGAAAGTGGGCGATAGCGTAAAAGCTGAAGTTGATGAAGAGCGCCGTTCGCGTATTCGTCTGAACCACTCTGCAACTCACTTGCTGCACGCCGCACTGCGTCAGGTACTTGGCACGCATGTCGCGCAGAAAGGTTCTTTGGTTAACGATAAAGGCCTGCGTTTTGACTTCTCTCATTTTGAGGGAATGAAACCTGCGGAAGTGCGTGCGGTAGAAGATATCGTCAACGCGCAGATTCGTCGCAACCTGCCAATCGAAACCAACGTCATGGATCTGGAAGCTGCTAAAGCTAAAGGTGCAATGGCGTTGTTTGGTGAGAAATATGATGACCATGTGCGCGTGCTGAGCATGGGGGATTTCTCAACTGAACTGTGTGGTGGCATTCACGCAAATCGCACTGGTGATATTGGCCTATTCCGTATTGTTGCGGAATCCGGTACTGCTGCGGGCGTACGTCGTATCGAAGCTGTGACAGGTGAAGGTGCGTTGGCAAACCTTCATGCGCAGAGCGAACAACTACAGGATATTGCTCAACTGCTTAAAGGTGACAGCCTGAACCTGAACGAGAAAGTGCGTTCGGTACTGGAGCGTACTCGTCAGCTCGAAAAAGAGTTGCAGCAGTTGAAAGAACAGCAGGCTGTGCAGGAGAGTGCAAACCTTTCCAGCAAAGCTGTCGATGTAAAAGGCGTGAAACTCCTCGTGAGTGAGCTCGCCAACGTCGAACCGAAGATGTTGCGTACTATGGTTGATGATCTGAAAAATCAGCTGGGTTCGGCAATCATCGTTCTGGCGACGGTATCAGAAGGTAAAGTTTCTCTGATTGTGGGTGTCTCTAAAGATGTGACCGACCGTGTTAAAGCGGGGGAGCTGATTGGGGTTATCGCTCAGCAAGTCGGAGGCAAAGGGGGCGGTCGTCCAGATATGGCTCAGGCAGGTGGTACAGACACGGCAGCATTGCCTGGTGCTCTGGCCGGTGTTGAAGCCTGGGTCGCGGCTAAGCTCTAAGTAAAAAAATAAAGTGCAGACAGACGCCATAACTCATTCAGGTTATGGCGTCTTCTTAATCTGCACACACTCAATAATGATAAAGTCAGGTTAAAGTTGCGTATATCGGCTAGACTTAGTCATAACAGAAGGTAATGTCGTGGTCATTGACAGTTTATGTGTTTGTCACCACTTACTTTTTGGCGTATATGATGGAGAATGCCGGGATACAGAGAGACCCGACTCTTTTAATCTTTCAAGGAGCAAAGAATGCTGATTCTAACTCGTCGAGTTGGTGAGACCCTCATGATTGGGGATGAGGTGACCGTGACAGTGCTTGGGGTAAAAGGTAACCAGGTTCGTATTGGTGTTAATGCCCCTAAGGAAGTTTCTGTTCACCGTGAAGAGATCTACCAACGTATCCAGGCTGAAAAATCGCAACAAACGAGTTACTAAAGTTACTGCGTCTCGCTAATCACTAGCGAGACGCTTCCTTTAGCGCACCATTTTCTTTGCTTTATCACGCAATACTCCCTTCATTTCTCGATATCACCATAATTTCTTATTCATCCCGAACGCTTTCATTTATCTATTATCCTTATCCTGCCTGTTGATAAAACACTCTTTTTGCTGTCAATTCGGCCTGATTGTGCGTGAAGTGTGCAATTGATTATTAGTTGGGAAAAATTGTTTGACTTATAAGTGCAGGAAAGTAATATGTGCGCCACGCAGTGCCGATGAGCAGAAACAAGTTCAACGGTACACCTCGAAAGAGGCGTGTGGTGAGGTGGCCGAGAGGCTGAAGGCGCTCCCCTGCTAAGGGAGTATGCGGTCAAAAGCTGCATCCGGGGTTCGAATCCCCGCCTCACCGCCATTTTGCACCCATAGCTCAGCTGGATAGAGTACTCGGCTACGAACCGAGCGGTCGGAAGTTCGAATCTTCCTGGGTGCACCATTCTTCCTACTACCATTTTGCGCCGGTAGTGTTCCAAAGAAAGTTAATTTCTTAAGGAGCGACAGGGAGAAAAACGTTGCTTTAGCAACGGCCCGTTTGGGCGAGCACCGTGAGTAACTCTCCGGATGCACCATCTAGTTTGATGTTGTTTAGAACAACAAACAGCATTAAGTCAGCAGTAAAAGAAGTAATCCTGTGCACCCATAGCTCAGCTGGATAGAGTACTCGGCTACGAACCGAGCGGTCGGAAGTTCGAATCTTCCTGGGTGCACCATTCTTCTTCGATGTTGTAGTAAGTTCAACGACATTGAATCAGCAGTAAAGTAATACCCCGATGCACCCATAGCTCAGCTGGATAGAGTACTCGGCTACGAACCGAGCGGTCGGAAGTTCGAATCTTCCTGGGTGCACCATTCTTCTTCGATGTTACGGCAAGTTCAGTAATATCGAGTCAGAAGTCAAAAGCAGTAACCCGATGCACCCATAGCTCAGCTGGATAGAGTACTCGGCTACGAACCGAGCGGTCGGAAGTTCGAATCTTCCTGGGTGCACCATATTTCTCCCAAATACCAGCAATGGTAGCGCTTCAGAGAAATTCGATTTCTCAGCAAGCACAAGGGAAGATAACGTTGCTTCAGCAACGGCCCGAAGGGCGAGCCTTCGGCGAGTAATCTTCCTGGGTGCACCATTCTTCCCCCCGTTTTAATTTGCCTGAAGTCATTCTTAAACTCTCCTGTAACACCCTACAAACCCATTAGTCACCTTCTGAACTATCTCAATTACAAATAAGCGACAATATTATTGGTTTACGATAAAGTAACGCCTCAATATTGAGTGATGTGAGGGATGAGATGTACGAACGTTACGAAGGTCTAATTTTCGATATGGACGGAACCATCCTCGATACCGAACCTACACATCGCAAGGCGTGGCGTGAGACGCTGGCAGGCTATGGCATGCAATTCGATGAACAAGCAATGGTTGCGTTGAATGGTTCACCTACCTGGCGTATTGCACAGGCAATTATCGAACTCAATCGTGCAGATCTTGACCCTCATCGCCTGGCGCAAGAAAAGACGCAAGCTGTGAGAGCTATGCTTCTTGATACGGTGCGCCCACTTCCCCTCATTGATGTTGTCAAATCCTGGCATGGGCGTCGCCCTATGGCTGTAGGTACGGGCAGTGAAAGCGATATCGCCGAAGCGCTGCTCAACCATTTAGGCTTACGGCAGTATTTCTCAGCTGTTGTTGCCGCAGACCATGTCAAAAATCACAAACCCGCTCCCGATACTTTTTTGCTGTGCGCTGAATTAATGGGCGTCGCACCAAATAAATGTGTGGTGTTTGAAGATGCAGATTTTGGCCTGGAAGCTGCAAGAGCGGCGGGAATGGATGGCGTGGACGTCCGTTTGCTGTGAGTGAAGGACTATCACTTTTTTCATTATTTACCAGTAGCTTTCTAAGCGCTACGTTATTGCCAGGAAGTTCCGAAGTGGTGCTGGTAGCACTATTAGTTGCAGGCTCTGGCCCAACCTGGTTACTCATCTTAATAGCAACAATGGGTAATAGCCTTGGTGGCTTAACTAACGTTATTCTGGGGCGCTTTTTTCCATTGCGGGAACAATCGCGCTGGCATGGGAAAGCAACTGGCTGGCTGGTACGTTTCGGCCCGGCAACATTATTACTCAGTTGGATGCCGTTAGTTGGCGATCTACTGTGCCTGTTAGCTGGCTTATTACGAATGAGCTGGGGACCGGTAATCTTTTTTTTATGCCTTGGTAAAGCGCTTCGCTATATCGTTGTAGCGGCTGCAACGGTACAGGGCATCGCGTGGTGGCACTAATTGCATGGACTGAAATACCCGTTATCTTTCAAGCTGCAGATGTGTTGGCTGTAATCGCAAACCCCACTTACTTACTCAAGTAAGCTCCTGGGGATTTGCTCTCTTGCCGCCTTCCTGCAGCTCGAAATCTAAAGGGTATAATTATCATCGCCATTTAAAACAATTATGCTTAATAAAAATGAATTCGACAGGCGGGAGGTCAATTTGATCCCGAACGTATCACAGGCGCTGGCCTGGCTGGAACAGCATCCTCAGGCAGTTAAAGGTATTTGTCGTGGTCTTGAGCGTGAAACGCTGCGAGTCACACCAGATGGTCAGTTGGCAACAACAGGCCACCCGGAAAGCCTTGGTTCAGCGCTGACACACAAATGGATTACTACTGATTTCGCGGAAGCGCTACTGGAGTTTATTACTCCAGTTGATGGTGATATCGACCATATGCTGACATTCATGCGCGATCTCCATCGCCATACAGCCCGTGAACTGGGTGATGAGCGTATGTGGCCGCTTAGCATGCCGTGTTATATCAACGATGGTCAGAATATCGAGCTGGCGCAGTATGGCTCGTCCAACAACGGGCGTTTTAAAACGTTATACCGTGAAGGTCTGAAAAACCGTTACGGTGCGTTGATGCAGACTATTTCGGGCGTGCACTACAACTTTTCGCTGCCGCTAGAGTTCTGGAAGGCGCGTCTGGGTGTTGAAGATGCTGAAAGCGGCAAAGAAGCGATTTCCGCCGGGTACTTCCGCCTGATTCGTAACTATTACCGTTTTGGTTGGGTTATCCCATATTTGTTCGGGGCATCGCCGGCGATTTGCTCCTCCTTCCTGCAAGGGAAAGAGAGCGCACTGCCATTTGAAAAGACCGAATGTGGCATGAATTACCTGCCATATGCGACTTCATTGCGACTGAGCGACCTGGGCTACACCAATAAATCCCAGAGTAACCTTGGTATTACGTTTAACAATCTGGAGACTTATGTCGCCGGGTTGAAGCGCGCGATTAAAACGCCATCGGAAGAGTATGCGCAGATGGGCGTTGAGAAAGATGGCAAGCGCCTTCAAATCAACACCAACGTGCTGCAAATTGAAAATGAACTCTATGCACCTATTCGCCCTAAACGCGTTACAGGGCCTGGCGAGTCGCCTTCTGATGCATTGATGCGCGGCGGGATTGAATATATTGAAGTGCGTTCACTTGATATCAATCCGTTCTCACCAATTGGTGTTGATGAGCAGCAGGTTCGTTTCCTCGACCTGTTCATGATTTGGTGTGTGCTGGCTGACGCGCCTGAAATGAGCAGCGACGAATTGCTTTGCACCCGCACAAACTGGAATCGTGTGATTCTGGAAGGGCGCAAGCCGGGCCTGACGCTGGGTATCGGTTGTGAAACTGCTCAGCATCCGTTGGCTAAAGTGGGCAAAGATTTGTTCACAGATTTACGCCGTGTTGCCGAAACGCTCGATGGCATCGCCGGGAATAGTGAATATCAGGATGTGTGTGACCAACTGGTTGCCTGCTTCGACGATCCAGAATTAACGTACTCAGCACGTATTCTGCGGTCTATGATTGATAATGGTATCGGCGGTACAGGTCTTGCCCTTGCTGAGCAATATCGTCAGATTTTGGTACAAGAGCCGCTGGAGATTTTGACCGAAGACGTGTTGCAGAAAGAACATGATGCTTCATGGCAGCGCCAGCGAGATATCGAAGCCAGTGATACCGAGCCGTTTGATGTGTGGCTTGAGAAACACGCTTAGTAGAAAAGAAAAAGGCCACAATCAGTGTGGCCAAAATATACATCTCTGAATCAGGGATGATGATAACAAATGCGCGTCTTTCATATACTCAGAGTAGTGTGAGAAAGAATGGTTCATTTTATTTTTAAAAAAAATCACTTATCGGAGGTGATCAGATGCCGTTGTTGGATAGCTTCACAGTTGACCATACCCGCATGGACGCACCAGCAGTGCGTGTAGCGAAAACGATGCATACGCCTCATGGCGATACTATCACTGTATTTGATCTGCGTTTTTGCATCCCGAACAAGGAAGTGATGCCAGAAAAAGGGATTCATACTCTTGAACACCTGTTTGCTGGTTTTATGCGTGACCACCTGAATGGGAATGGCGTAGAGATTATTGATATTTCGCCAATGGGCTGCCGTACGGGCTTCTACATGAGCTTGATTGGTGTACCTGAAGAGACTCGCGTTGCTGATGCATGGAAAGCGGCAATGGAAGATGTGTTGAAGGTGAAAGAGCAAAACCAGATCCCTGAGCTGAATGTTTACCAGTGTGGCACTTACCACATGCACTCGCTGGAAGAAGCACAGGATATCGCCCGTCATATCCTTGAGCATGGCGTAAGCGTAAACAGCAATGAAGAGTTGGCTCTGCCGAAAGAGACACTCAAAGAGCTGCATATCTAGTTCTGATTAGGCGTAAGCGCCAATAGCAAAAAGGGGCCAATCGGCCCCTTTAGTATTTCTGACTTAGTGCGCTCCGCCGCCGCCACCACCGGCACCAAACGGTGGTCTGGCAAACCAGATTAAACCCAGCAATAGAATAAATATTCCTGCAGAAACCCAGAAAATCTCATTGGCTGAGATAATCAGCCCCTGATTGGTGATCTGCTGCGCAATATAGCCAGAGGCTTGTTGCGGTGACATCCCCAGATTTTCCAGTTTTGAATACATCTCCTGCGCATTTGGGTTAAACGGTGAAACGGACTCCGTTAACTGCGCGTGGTGTAACGCCTCGCGGTTAGTCCAGAGCGTCGTGGTTATCGACGTACCAATCGAACCGGCAAGGGTTCGGGTAAAGTTCGACAAACTCGATGCAGCGGCCATACGCTCAGGCGGCAACCCGGAAAGTGTAATTGTCGTCAGTGGCATAAAGAAACATGCCACAGCGAAGCCCTGAATAAACTGCGGCCAGGCCGATGCGCCGAAATCCATCCCCGGCTCGAAGGTATATGCACGCCAGTAGAAACAGACGGCGTACATAATAAAGCTGAATGTCACCAGCCTTCGCATATCGAGCTTATGAGCAAAACGCCCGATAATCGGCGACAGCAGCACAGGAAGAAGCCCGACCGGTGCCGATGCCAGACCTGCCCAGGTTGCCGTGTAGCCATATACCTCCTGCAATAGCTGCGGCAGCAACACAATTGCGCCGAAGTAGAGCATGTAGGCGAGACTGATACACAAGCAACCAATGGTGAAGTTTCGCGACTTAAACAACGACAAGTCGACTATCGGGTTGTCGTCCGTTAGCTCCCAGACAATCAAGAAACTTATCGTCACCACCGCGACGATTGTCAGAACGACCACTTCTGTTGAGTTAAACCAATCCAGCTCTTTACCGCGGTCGAGCATGATTTGCAGGCTACCAATACCCACCACCAACAGCGCAAGGCCGATGGCATCAATACGGCGCTGCTCGGTTTTGGTTTCACGCCCACGCAAGGTTTGCATCGTCAGCAGAACGACCACCGCCCCGATGGGCACGTTGATAAAGAAGATCCAACCCCAGTGGTAGTTATCACTGATAAAGCCACCGAGAATTGGCCCACAAATCGGTGCCACGATGACCGTCATCGACCACAGCGCCAGCGCGATACTTCGCTTAGCAGGCGGGTAGTTATTGAGCAGCAGACTTTGTGACAGCGGAATCAATGGCCCGGCAACGATCCCCTGGATAACGCGGAAGAAGATCAGCATCTCCAGACTTTTGGACACGCCGCAAGCCCATGAAGCCAACACGAAGAGAATCGTCGACCACATAAACAACTTCACTTCACCAAAGCGCTTAGCAAGCCACCCGGTGATAGGAATTGAGATGGCGTTGGCCACCCCAAATGAAGTGATAACCCAGGTCCCCTGGCTCAGAGATGAGCCAAGGTTACCGGCAATGGTCGGAATGGCCACGTTGGCGATGGTAGAATCCAGCACCTGCATAAAGGTCGCCAATGACAAGGCGATGGTCATGATGACCAGCGGTGCCCCTTCTAGCGGTTTTTGTTGTGCCATACAACCTCCGCTTTGTTAACCCGCATTGGCCTGGATGATGTTATTAATCAGCTCGTTAGCAGGTGCCAGGTTGAGTTCGCGTGCATTACTTTCATACACCGGAGAGTGACGAGTCTCGTTAGCCAGAATACTACCTTCACGGTTGCTGGTATCCACGGTAACTAATGTGGACAAGCCAATACGTAGCGGGTGTTCTTGAAGTTGTTTCGCATCAAGCTCAATACGTACTGGCAGGCGCTGAACGACTTTGATCCAGTTGCCGGTAGCGTTTTGTGCCGGGAGCAGTGAAAACGCGCTGCCGGTACCCATGTCCAGGCCTACGACCTTGCCAGTGTATTCAATTTTGTCGCCGTAAATATCACTGACCACCGTTGCAGGTTGGCCGATACGTATATGCGCAAGCTGCGTCTCTTTAAAGTTCGCATCTACCCACAAACCACTTGCTGGCACGATAGCCATCAGAGGAGTTGTTGGGCTAATTTGCGCACCAACCTGAACAACGCGGCGTGAAACATAGCCGGTCATTGGGCTGACAATTTTGGTGCGGGCTAGCGCCATCCATGCGTTACGCAACTCGGCAGCCGCTTGTTTAACACTTGGCTGTTCTTCAAGTTTGCTACCCAGAACCATGGCCTGGTTTGCATTATATTGTTGAATGGCAACATCCAGTTGCGCTTGAGCCGTCGCGACGGCATCTCGGGCGTGTTGCAATTCTTCACGGCCAATCAGGTTTGCGTTACCCAAAGGTACACGGCGATTAAGGTCGCTTTGAGCTTGAGCAAGCGAAGTCTTTTGCAGCGCAATATTGGCCTGCAACTGCTTACTATTAATCATTAACTGACGTGTCTGGCGCACGCTTGAAGCCAACACGGTTTGTGCCTGCTCAAAAGCTTGCTCAGCGTCAGCCTGGTCTAACGTCACCAGAACATCGCCCTGTTTAACGAAGTCGGTATTTTCAGCCCAAACTTTGGTTACGCTTCCGGAAACCTGGGACATTATCTGTACCTGATTACCGGCCACATACGCATCATCCGTATTTTCGTAGTGACGTAACACCAAAAACCAATAAATCCCATATGCCACAGCAATAATTACAAACAGCAGGGTCAATACAAGTAAGGCACCTTTACGTTTGCCTTTCTTGTTACCCGGCTGTTGCGGGGTTTGAGTCTCCGCATGTGCGCTCATGCTTATCTCCACACTTTTTTATTATAGTGATCGGCTGAGCCGACCTGTTAGACCCAACAGGCCAGCAAGGTAAGTTGCTGGCCTGTCGGTATTCATCTTTTTTGGGGTATTACGATTTCACGCGATGACAGCACTTAGCGCACGGCTTCAAGTACAGTCTGGTTTTCGTCCATTTCATCAAGGCGGGTCAGCAGTTTGCGGGTAATATTTTCCAACTGCTCTTTCTCCGTACCGCTCAGCGCAGACCACAGCTCATGCAGGCAGTGGTGTTGCGGCGGTAACACCTGACGTATGAATTCCTGACCTTTTTCGGTCAAATGCAGATGCAGGCAGCGGCGATCGTTATCGCTTTCACGGCGTTCGATCCAGCCACGCTTTTCCAGCTCATCGGCAATACGGGTCGCATTGGTACGGGAAGAACCCAAAGCACAGCTCAATTCTGAAGGCTGAATACTGTGGCTTTCCTGTGATTCAAGAGTGATCAACGCCATAAATAGCGTCTCGTTAATGCCCTGAGCTTTCAGCATTTTATTGCGGTTTTCCAAAAGCTTGCCCTGCATGTGCATGCACAGGCGCGTCAGCAGAACTTCCTGATATGGGAATTCCTCGTAGCGTTTGGCGCGAAATTTTAGCATTTGTTCAATGGGCGTAAACGAACTATCCATTTTGGCATAACCTCATTAGTTGCGGTCGATATAATAACGATGGTGACAAATAAAGTAAATGTATTGTTTATACGTTTTTTATCGTCAGACGGCGATCACCATCATGAGTTTCCAGGTTAATCCATAACCCAGAGCACTTAATAACGTCGGGATAATAATGCTGCGAGTCTTGTAATAACTCAGCCCGAGAATGATAAAGCCCATTAACGTCGGGACCAGACGCTGCGCATCATGCATGATCTCAGGCACACTTGAGACCACCAGCAGAGCGCAAATTGACGCGATACCAATGCTATCGAGCAGTACGCCAGTCGCACCACGTTTGGCTGGGCGTGTCGAATTTGCCCTAATACGCAGAGGTAAATAGCGGAATAGATAGTTGGCAAGCCCGACCAGCAGACCCAGCAAAAGTACTTGTGTACTCATCCCGGTTCTCCTTGATAAAACGCCTGAATCAGTGCCGCCAGACAGCCACAGACAATGCCTGCGAGGATGGCCGCTGGAATCGAAACCAGCGTGACGCCCAACAGCGCGCCTGCAAGCGATGCGGTAACAGTCCAGGATTGCTTACGCTGGAATGACGCCAGCAAGAAGCTCAGGAATAGGGCAGGCAGCATAAAGCCTAACGCTGCTTCTACCGCCGGAAATTTATCCAGCAAACCATTACCAGACCATGAACCTAACGCGGTGCCCAATATCCATGAAAACCACGAACTGAATGCGATGCCGATCATCCAGTTTTCGCTCCAGCGACGATTATCACGGACCAGTTTCGCTGTTGCGGCAGCAAACACTTCGTCGGTCAGGCCAAAGGCCCAAATCGCGGTTTTAGGTTTACTTAGCTGGCGAGTGATTCGTTGGCGCAGGGAAGGGCCGTATAAGACGTGGCGCACATCCATTGCCATTACTGTTAATGCTGCAACCCAGAGTGAGCTACCCGCAGCCAGTAATGCGGTAATAACAAACTGGCTAGCGCCTGCATAAATAATGCAGGAGAAAAATAGACTTTCGAATGGGGTAAATCCTAGCTTTGTGGCATTCAGCCCAAACGCAAATGCTACCGGGATATAACTGATGACAATCGGTAAACTGTCTTTCAGCCCTTCAGCCCAGGTAGCATCGTTTTGATTATTATTTAATGGAACTTCTGCAGGACTATCCATATTAACTATTTATCTATTTCTGACGTTAATGTCACTCGAATGAACAAACAGGGATAACCTTAACAGACTGGTACGACCCTTAATACCCCAAATTATTCAAGGGGAATGTAAAGGATTAGTGCCATCACGGCTGACGGTGATAGCCACGCCACCACACTACTAAATTTAGTAGGGCGATGATGGCACCTGCCGCGCAAACGCCATTCCATCCAGCATGTTGATAAGCACTGGCAGAAATAACTGAACCTGCGGCACCACCAATAAAGTAGCTAGTCATGTAACCGGCTGTCAGGCGATTTCGTGCATCCGGCATCATGCGATAAATAACGGTTTGATTAGTGATATGCACACCCTGAACCGTTAAATCCAGCACCAGAATCCCGACGATAAGTGCTATCACAGAGAACTGACCCATGGCGACAGCAATCCACGACAGCAGTAGCAGCACCAGGCCAATTGTGGTGGTGAGATGCGCTTTGCCTTTGTCGGCAAACCCGCCAGCTGGACGAGCGCCCAGCGCACCCGCGGCACCCGCCAGGCCGAACAGGCCAATCGTAGCTTCAGAGAAGTTAAACGGTGGCGAAGCCAATAAAAATGCCATCGACGTCCACAGAATGCTGAAGTTGGCAAACGTCAGGCAGCCCAACAGCGCACGCGTTCGCAGCAGCGGGTTTTTGATAAAAAGGCCGAATACGGAAGAGAGTAATTGGGGATAATTCAGATGCGTTTCAGTCTTCACTTTCGGCAAGCCGCGCCACAGGGCTAAAGCCATCAAAACCATGAGCACACTGGCAACCCAGTAAACGGTACGCCAGCCGCCGAGACTCGCCAACAACCCGGCAATGGTTCGCGCCAGCAAGATGCCGAGCAGCAGCCCGCTCATAATCGTGCCGACGACTTTGCCGCGTTTTTCTGGCTCGGCGAGCGTGGCCGCCAACGGCACCAGAATTTGTGCGACCACCGAGAACAAACCGGTTAGCGCGGTGCCTAGAATCATCACCCACAGCGTCTGGCTCAGTGCGGTGATCACCATGCCGCCTGCGGCAAGCAGCGTCATAAACACAATCAAACTGCGGCGTTCAAACATATCGCCCAGTGGCACCAAAAGCAGCAAGCCCGCCGCGTAGCCCAACTGCGCGGCGGTAACAATAAACCCGGCCTGGTTAATCGACAGGGAAAACGCATTGGCGATGGTATCGAGCAGCGGTTGCGCGTAGTAGTTGCTGGCAACGGCCAGACCCGTGGCGATAGACATCAGGACGATGAGCGCGGGGCTGAGTCCGTGGTGAGTATTTTTCATTCTTATTCTTCGGTTGGTAATGACAGGTCGCGAATGATAGCGAAAATTGAGGCAAGCAGGGGTTAGATTGTGCGGTAGGAAATTGGCGGGTGATGTGCATCTCCCGCCATAACAAGTTTTACTTCGTCGCTAATGCTTCTTTCACCCAGCCATCAAACTGTGCCTGGTGCGCTTTAATCCAGCCATCAACGTGACCCTGAATATCCGCTTCTGAGGATTTACCGTTATGCATCATCGCATTCTCGGCATTGATATCCGCCAGCGGCAGTTTCATCAGGCTAAACAGTTTCGCCGCCTGCGGGTTTTTCTCGGCCCAGGCTTTGTTTGCCACGATATGCATGGTGTTCACCGGGAAACCATAGTTCGCGCCGTTCGGCAGTTTGGTGTCGATGTTCTTTTGCTCACCCGGCAAGGACGAGAACGGCACCTGCAACCACACCACATCTTTCCCCGGTTTGAGCACATCGCTCACCCAGTATGGCGTCCAGGTGTAATACAGTACCGGTTTGCCTTCTTTGTAACGCGCAATGGTATCCGCCATCATCGCTGAATAATTACCGTGGCTAACCGTTACCGTATCGGCCAGCTTATAGGCTTCGTTCTGATGGTTAATCACCGCTTCACAACCCCAACCCGGCGTACAACCCATCATGTCGGCTTTGCCATCGTCGTTGCTGTCGAACAGTTTGGCAATCTTCGGATCTTTTAACTGCTCAACGTTGGTGATGTGGTATTTATCTGCGGTCTTTTTATCAATGAGATAACCCTGCGCCGCGCCGGTCACATAGGTGCCTTCGCGATAAAACTTGTTACTGCCACCCGCAGCGGCATACATATCGTCATGCAGTGGCTGCCAGTTCACTGCGGTAAATGTGGCATCGCCAGAAGCAATCGAGGTGTAACCCACGTTGTAATCCACTTCGCTTGCCGTATTTACGGTGTAACCCAGTTTTTCAAGGGCACGGCTGACAAGCTGTGTCTGGAAGGATTCTTCAGAAATGGTGCTTTGAATTGGCTGAACCGTAATGCCTTTACCCGGCAAGTCAGCGGCAAAAGTGCTGGTGGTAACGAGTGTGGCAAGAGCTGTCGCGAAAAGAGTCGTGTGTCGCATCGTTATTCCTGTTTTGGTGATGGGCGTGAGGCGGCACGAATGCCGCCATCATGTTTATTTGATGAAGGGACGGGTCAAAAGACCAATTGGGCCGGTATTGAACCAGCGGCGGTTGCCACGGCTGCGCGAATCGCGGCCAATGGACTGAGTTAAGCGGTCGAGAATAATGGCCAGTATCACGATGCCGACGCCGCCGACGGTCGCAAGACCCATATCGAGGCGGCCAATACCGCGCAGAACCATCTGGCCCAGACCACCAACGGCAATCATTGAGGCGATAACCACCATCGAAAGTGCCAGCATCAGTGTCTGGTTAACGCCCGCCATAATGGTCGGCATCGCCAACGGTAACTGAACCTTGAACAGCATCTGGCGCGGGCTTGCGCCAAACGAACGCGAGGCTTCAATTAGATCTTCCGGCACCTGCTTAATACCGAGAATCGTCAGGCGCACAATTGGCGGCAGGGCAAAGATAATCGTCACCACCACGCCAGGCACGTTACCGATACCGAACAGCATTACGATTGGCACCAGATAAACAAACGCTGGGGTGGTTTGCATCGCATCCAATAATGGGCGAATTATTTTTGCTGCCCGTTCGCTGCGTGCCAGCCATATCCCTAGCGGCAGGCCTATGATCATGCAGAACATCAGGGCCGTCAGCACCAGCGCCAGCGTCACCATAGCTTGTGACCAGGCACCAATCGCGCCAATCGCCACCAGTGAAATCAACGTTGCGATACCCATACCCAGGCTCGACATCTGCCAGGCAATCAGTGCAAACAGGATGATGGCAACTGGTGCAGGCATCCCCAGCAAGAAATGCTGGAAGCCACTGAGGATATAATCCACTGGCACGCGAATGCCCTGAAACACCGGGCGAAAGTGCGTCACCACCCAGTCGATACCGTGAGTTACCCAGCTATCGAGCGGGATCAGCGTCTTATGGAACGGATCGAGAATATTAAAATGTTCTGGCTGTGGCGCAGGGGCTGAATTCAGCCAGTCTGCACTGCCACTTGCAGCAGGCGTGGATGCCGCCTGGCTTCCCCACGCATCAGCAGTTGCAGCGGCATGGTTGGTTGTTGTGTCGGCAGCCGCACTGCCGGTATCCCACGGATTTGCTTCACTCATTGACTTACCCCTTCACGATCTAACGCCTGGAGTAG
The DNA here is from genome assembly GCF_021283185.1 of Buttiauxella cochleicola. Lineage (NCBI taxonomy): Bacteria > Pseudomonadati > Pseudomonadota > Gammaproteobacteria > Enterobacterales > Enterobacteriaceae > Buttiauxella > Buttiauxella cochleicola. The sequence goes on along the minus strand of NZ_JAJSOS010000010.1, from coordinate 50,192 downwards.
CACCCCTTTTGAGATGATACCCACGTACTGACTCTCTTCCCCAATAACCGGAACCGCGCACGGAGCCTGGCCGACATGGGTGAGCAACTCGCTCAGAGATGTATCAGCGGAAACTGCCGCTGGCGTTTCGAGGTAAGCGGTGTCCAGACCCTCGCCCGCAGCGAGTGCGGCTTTAAGAGAGTCGGTCGAGACAATACCGAGGAATTTTTGCCCGCGTTCGATGACATAACCGAATTCACGGTCTTCATCTTGCAGCAATTTCAGCGCAGAACGAGGGCCAAAACCGGCGGTTTTACGCAACAGACCAGCAGGGCTTCGGCGCGCAATATCTTTAGCGCTAAATACCTGACTAATATCCACACCGCGGAAGAAGGTGCGTACATAATCATTTGCCGGATTATTGAGAATTTCATCCGGTGTGCCGACCTGTATTACTTCACCACCTTGCATAATGGCAATTCGGTCACCAATACGCATTGCTTCATCTAAATCGTGGGAAATAAATACAATGGTACGTTGGTGTTTAGCCTGTAATTTAATTAATTCATCCTGCATTTCAGTACGAATTAATGGATCGAGTGCGGAGAAGGCTTCATCCATCAATAATATATCTGGATTAATTGCCAATGCACGGGCTAAACCAACACGTTGGCGCATACCGCCAGAAAGCTCATCAGGATAAGCGTGGGAATAATTTTCAAGCCCAACCTGACGCAATGCATCCAGTGCTTTTTCCTGACGCTCTTTCAACGGAATTCCCGCTAATTCCATGCCAAAGGCAGTGTTATTTAACACTGTCATATGAGGCATCAAAGCAAATGACTGGAATACCATGGAGATCTTACTTTTGCGAACCTCGCGGAGTTCTGATTCTGATATTTTGGCGATATCAACGCCATCAATCAGTACCTGCCCACGGGTTGGTTCAATCAGGCGATTGAGAAGGCGAACCATGGTGGATTTACCGGAACCCGATAACCCCATGATGACAAAAATCTCGCCTTCTTCAATTGCCAGACTGGCGTCTTTTACGCCAAGCGACAGCCCTGTTTTTTCCAGTAGTTCAGCTTTTGAAATACCCTTTTCAATATATTTAAATGCGCGCTGTGGGTGCTCACCAAATACCTTATATAAATTCTTCACTTCAAGTTTAATTGCCATGCAATAAAGTTATTCCTGTATTTATATATTTATACACAATTCCTGATGGAAATATTCACTGCATATACCCTAACATACTCAGAATCTGAGACAACCCTCGATTTCCGATATATCGAATATCCACGCGGCTTGAGTGGGCAGAATTTCCCATGAGTAAAGGGCTGAGAGCAAATCAGAGAAAGATGATATTTTTTGTAAGCGAAGGCGAAATTTGCCTGAATAGCGCGATATTCAGGCAAAAATGTAAACAGCAATTTTGTAGTATTTAATTAAAATATCAACGCCAGAAATGTGCGGTTTATTTGGCATAAATTACGATAAGAAACCAAAATAATTCGAGTTGAAGGAAGGCGACAAAGCCGCAAGTCCCCAGGAGCATAGATAACTATGTGACTGGGGTGCGCGGGTGCAGTCAACGCACCTGCGGCTCGAAGTATGAAGGTTTTAAAAATCCCAATCTTCATCGATTGTTTCCACCGCTTTCCCCATTACATACGATGAGCCAGAACCCGAGAAAAAGTCGTGATTCTCGTCCGCATTGGGGGAGAGTGCTGCCAGTATCGCTGGGTTCACCTCTGCCATTTCTGGCGGGAATAGCGCGTTGTAACCCAGGTTCATTAACGCCTTATTCGCGTTGTAGCAAAGAAAGGCTTTCACCTCTTCCTGCCAACCCACATCACCGTAAAGCGCATCGGTATAAGCGACTTCGTTATCGTAAAGATCCATCAGCAAATCGAGAGCAAAGTTTTGCAGCTCGGTCTGGCGCTCAATGCTTTGCTGCGCCAGCACTTTCTGGAATTTGTAACCGATATAATAACCGTGCACCGCTTCGTCACGAATAATCAGGCGAATCAGGTCAGCCGTGTTAGTTAATTTGCCGCGGCTCGACCAGTACATCGGCAAATAAAATCCAGAATAGAAGAGAAAAGACTCCAGAAATACGCTGGCAATTTTCTTCTTCAATGGATCATCGGCGTGGTAATGAGCGAGGATAATTTGCGCCTTACGTTGTAGTGGCGGGTTTTCTTCGCTCCACGCATACGCCGCATCAACATCTTTAGTCTGGCAAAGCGTTGAGAAAATCGAGCTATAGGAGCGGGCGTGCACCGCTTCCATAAAGCTCACGTTAGACAAAACGGCTTCTTCATGCGGCGTAATCGCATCATTCATTAATACCGGCGCACCAACCGTATTCTGAATAGTGTCCAGTAACGTCAACCCGGTAAACACGCGGATAGTCAGTTGCTGTTCTTCATCGCTGAGCGATTGCCAGGCCGGAATATCGTTCGACAGTGGGATTTTCTCCGGCAACCAGAAATTGCTGGTCAGGCGATTCCACACTTCGAGATCTTTCTCATCCTCGATATTGTTCCAGTTGATGGCACTTACGCGGGTTAACTGAGTCATGTTTTCTCCTTATAAAGCGCAGGACACACAGCCCTGCACCTCCGTTCCATCCAGTGCCATCTGGCGCAAGCGAATGTAATAAAGCGTTTTGATGCCTTTTTTCCAGGCATAAATCTGCGCTTTATTAATGTCACGAGTGGTGGCGGTATCGCGGAAAAACAGCGTCAGCGATAAACCTTGATCAACGTGGCGAGTGGCTTGCGCATAGGTGTCGATAATTTTTTCCGGGCCGATATCGTAGGCATCCTGGTAAAACTCCAGGTTGTCGTTAGTCATAAACGGAGCCGGATAATAAACGCGCCCGATTTTGCCTTCTTTGCGAATCTCAATACGCGACACTATCGGGTGGATGCTTGATGTTGCGTGGTTGATATAAGAGATGGAACCCGTCGGCGGGATAGCCTGCAAATTCTGGTTATACAGGCCGTATTCCATTACGTCGTCACGCAACTGTTGCCACTGTTCGCGGGTGGGAATGGTGACCCCAGCTTTGGCAAATAACGCGCGCACCTTCTCGGTTTTTGGCTGCCATGTTTCGTGCAGATACTGGCGGAAATATTCGCCATTCGCATAACGTGATTGCTCGAAACCAGCGAAGCGCTGTTTGCGTTCTCGTGCCAGTAAATTTGATGTGTGTACTGCATGCCAGGTCACGGTATAAAAATAGAAATTGGTAAAATCCAGACCCTCTGGCGAACCGTAAGCAATGCCTTCGCGCGCCAGATAACCATGTAAATTCATCTGGCCGAGGCCGATGGCGTGTGACGCGGCGTTTCCTGCTTCAATCGACGGTACTGAGCGAATATGACTCATATCGGATACCGCTGTTAGCCCGCGAATTGCGACTTCGATAGTCTCGCCAAAATCGGGGGAATCCATGGTATGGGCGATATTCAGTGAGCCGAGATTGCAGGAAATATCTTTACCTGTTTGTTGGTAATCGAGGTTTTCGTCGTAAGTAGAAGGGCTATTAACCTGCAAAATCTCTGAACACAGGTTGCTCATATTAATACGCCCGGCAATCGGGTTGGCGCGATTTACCGTGTCTTCAAACATGATGTACGGGTAACCGGACTCAAACTGGATCTCGGCCAGTGTCTGGAAGAAATCACGCGCATTAATAAAGGTCTTGCGAATACGCTCGTCCGACAGCATTTCTTCGTAAAGTTCGCTGACGGCAATATCACCAAATGGCTTGCCGTAAATACGCTCGACATCATAAGGCGAGAACAACGCCATCGGCTGGTTATCTTTCGCCAACTGGAAAGTGATATCCGGGATCACCACGCCAAGCGAGAGCGATTTGATACGAATTTTTTCATCAGCATTTTCGCGCTTGGTGTCGAGAAAACGCAAAATATCCGGGTGATGGGCGTGAAGATAAACCGCGCCTGCGCCCTGGCGCGCACCGAGCTGGTTGGCGTACGAAAACGCATCTTCCAGCATTTTCATAACCGGAATAACACCGGATGACTGGTTTTCGATGCGTTTGATCGGCGCGCCAACTTCACGCAAATTGGAGAGCAGGAAAGCTACGCCACCGCCACGCTTAGAAAGCTGCAATGCGGAATTTACCGCGCGACCAATCGACTCCATATTGTCTTCAATTCGCAGCAAGAAGCAGGACACCAGTTCGCCGCGCTGCATTTTCCCACAGTTCAGAAAAGTGGGCGTGGCAGGCTGGAATCGGCCGCTGAGCATTTCATCCATCAATTGCGTGGCGAGGTTTTCGTTACCCTGCGCCAGTGTTAACGCCACCATGCACACACGGTCCGGGAAATGTTCCAGATACTCTTTACCGTCGTAAGATTTCAGTGTGTAGCTGGTGTAATACTTCCAGGCGCCGAGGAATGTCTGGAACTGGAAACCGCTGTTGAGCGCCTTCTCAAACAACGTGACAACAAAGCGGCTGTCATAGCGTTGTAGCACGGTATTGTCGTAATAACCTTCTGCCACCAGGTAGTCGAGGCGAGCTTGCTGGTGGGGAAACTGGCGCGAACGGGGTAGCACATGTTGTTTATAGAATTGCTCTACCGCCAGCTTATCTTTCTCAAACTGGATATGGCCTGCGGAATCATAAAGATTCAACATGGCGTTGAGTGCGTGATAATCCGCGCTTTCCGTCGCCATTACGCTGATAGCTTCTGTCGTTGCCAAAATTCGTTGACTCCCTTACGCACGTTTTCAATATCTTGCTCGGTGCCGAGTAACTCAAAACGATAGAGATACGGCACCTGGCATTTCTGGGCTATCACGTCGCCCGCCCGGCAAAATCCTTCGCCGAAATTACGATTACCGCTGGCAATCACACCGCGCAGTAACGAGCGATTCGTCGGATTATTTAAAAAACGAATGACCTGGGCCGGTACGGCACCGGCAATTCCACCACCGCCATAGCTGGGCACTATCAAAATATAAGGTTCTGGAACGATCAGCCGCTGTTTGAAATCCAGCGGAATGCGCAGCGCGGGTAATTCCAGGCGTTCGACAAAACGCAGAGTATTTTCCGAGGTGCTGGAGAAGTAGACGAGGTTGCTCATGCAGTGACTCGTAAGCGCAGGCGGTTGATCATATCCGGCCGGAATCCGCTCCAGCTCTCTTGTTCAGTGACCACAACAGGCAACTGGCGAAAACCTTTTTCCCGTAAATCATCAGCGGCTTCCGGGTGTAAATCGAGGTTAATCAGCTCGAAATCGAACCCACGGCTTTCCATTGCCCGCTTGGTGGCATGGCACTGAACACAGTCATTTCGAGTGTATATGGTAATGCGCATGATTCTTATTCTCTCTGTTGTTGAGAATATGAATACTAGATGTGGGTAATAAAATAATCAACCATACAAGATATAGTATTTTTGAATAAGGATAGAAAAGGTGATGTGCGGGGCGGGTTGCGGGAAAAAAGAATTTTTAGGGTGGATTAGCGCTAGCGAATCCACCACTATGGTGCGGGCGTCGCTGCGCCAATCCGACCAGAAAAAACTACATACGCATACTGATCGCCAGGCGGTTGAACGCATTCATCAGACTTGCAGTGAAAGTAAGATCGCTAATCTCTTGTGCGGTGAAGAATTGCAGTAGTGGCTGATAAACCGCATCTTCCGCGCCTTCAGTGATAAGAGTGATGGCTTCGGCCCAGGCTAATGCCGCGCGCTCTTTTTCACTGAAGTGATTACTCACTTTCCAGCCCGCCAATGCATCTAGCTTGGTCTGGTCTACGCCATCTTTGCGCAGTGCTTTTGAGTGCATCTCGAGGCAATAGGCGCAGCCGTTAATTTGCGAGACGCGCAGGAAAACAAGTTCAATCAGGGTCGAGCCGAGTGAGCTCGACTCCAGACCTTTCAGTGCCTGAAGCATTGGCTTGAATACGGCTGGGGAAAGGTCGTAGTAAGGCTGGCGTAATTCAATCATGGGGTAATCCTCGTGTTGGTGTGCGGGCAATTTAACACTATGATGGACTACTAAAGAGAGCCATAAATTAACTAATAAAGCAGGCCATAATGGCAAAGTCGATTGAACCCGTAGTGAGTGCTCATCATTCGATTCCGCGTTACCAGCAAATCGCGAGGCAGCTTAAGCAGGCTATCAGTGATGGCGAGCTGGTTGCCGGAAGCCGCTTGCCATCAAGTCGCACCATGGCGCTGGAACTTGGGGTGGCCCGGGCAACCGTGGAAAATGCCTACGGGGAGTTGGTTGCGCAAGGGTGGCTGGAAAGACGTGGCCAGGCAGGGACCTTTGTCAGCTTGTCGGTGACGAAAGGCGCAAATAACCCCGAGACTACAACCAGCCAACCGCAAGGTACACCACGTCCGTTCCAGGTGGGTTTACCCGCGCTGGATGCATTCCCACGTGCATTGTGGGCGCGAATTATGGGACGGCGCTTACGTCTGCAAACACGCTACGATCTCGTGTTACCCGAAGCGAACGGGGAATCGACATTGCGCCAGGCCATTGCCGATTATTTGCGTTTCTCACGCAGCATCGACTGCCAGCCGGAGCAGATTTTTATCACCGCAGGTTTTCAGGCTGCAATGAGGCTGGTTGTGCATACCCTTGCCAAACCTGGTGACGGAATCTGGCTCGAAGATCCCGGTTATCGCTATGTGCGCCCGGTATTTTCAGAAGCGGGCATGGCATTACATCCGGTGCCGGTCGATGGTGAAGGGATGCAGATTGATTATGGTATTAACCATTTCCCAGATGCGCGTTTTGCACTATTGACCCCGGCTCATCAAAGCCCGCTGGGCGTGGCTTTATCAATAACTCGCCGTCGCCAGTTGCTTGACTGGGCTGCGACAAATCATAGCTGGATTGTTGAGGACGATTACGACAGTGAGTTCCGCTACCACGGAAAACCGCTGCCGCCGATAAAAAGCCTTGATGGTCCGCAGCGCGTTATCTATGCCGGAACGTTCAGCAAATCTTTGTTTCCCGCTTTACGAGTCGCCTGGCTGGTGGTGCCGCAACAGGAGGTTGAGGCATTTTCACAGCACACACATTTCCTGCCATGCACTGCTCCATTGTTGATTCAGCAAACCATTGCAGATTTCCTGCGCGAAGGGCATTTCTGGCGGCATCTTAAAAAGATGCGTTTGTGCTACAGCGAGCGAAGAGTATGGCTGGAGAGTGCGTTGCAACAACAGGGGTTTGATGTCGTCCCACAGGCGGGAGGTATTCAACTGGTGATGCGCGTAAAGGGTGATGACCGTGTACTGGTGGCTAAGGCTCGCGAGGCAGGGCTTGCGGTGCAGGCTTTAAGCGACTGGCGCATCGTTTCAAAAGGGGAAGGGGGAATATTGATGAGTTTTACTAATCTCACCTCACAAACTATGGCGTTAAAAGCCGCAAAACATCTACGCGATGCGATTAGCTGAAATCAAACAGCCACAAAGATGTAGTTTGAGGTATGACGGATATAAAAAACCCCGGAAGTGGCTCCGGGGTTAGACGCATATTTATTATCACTACACTTTTCGGATTATCGACGGGAAGCTAATAAAGCCCCGATGAAAATACCTACAGCGGCGCTGATACCCACGCTCTGCCATGGTTTATCGCGCACATATGTATCTGCACAACCTACTGCATCACAAGCAGCCTGTTTTACGCGGGTGCGACCATGAAGGCGAGCTCTTGTCTCTTTAAGCAGAGACTCCGCTTTTTTGCGGGCAGCTTCCCCTTCTTCTTTAACATCGCTACCGAACGATTTAAGAACCTCTTCCAGCGTGTCAGCCAGTTGGTTCACGTCACGGTTAATATCATCAACGCCTTCGTCTACATCATTTCGATTTACGCGGTTAAACATTGGTTTCTCCCTTTTTGCGATGTACTACTCAGTGTAGACCATAATTTTTAGTAATGAGTCAGTTCACTCTCTTTCACCGTCTTTATGGACTAATCTGAAAGCGTTGCTAATGCTGGTTATTGTAAGGTTGCGCTGCAATAGAAGATGACGAGGAAAAAATATGTATTTACGACCTGATGAGGTGGCCCGCGTTCTTGAAAAAGCCGGTTTTACCATGGATATAGTGACACCGAAAACCTACGGATACCGGCGTGGGGAAAACTACGTTTATGTAAATCGTGAGGCGCGGATGGGGCGAACAGCTTTGATCATTCACCCCACGTTAAAAGAACGAAGCCAGACTCTGGCAGAGCCTGCGACAGATGTAAAAACCTGCGATCATTATCAGCAATTTCCACTCTATCTGGCTGGTGAAACTCATCAGCATTACGGTATTCCGCATGGATTTAGTTCACGCGTCGCCCTGGAACGTTACTTGTCTGGCTTATTTGGCGAGCACTAATTCGAATGAGGCGTTGTTGGGTTCACACCTCAACGCTATCACACCTCTGCTTTTGCGCTTCGATAACCGCTGATACGGAATAAGCGACGGCAATAATCAAGAAAATAGCCATACGCAGCGCCCATAAGCATTGAGACGATGATATTTGAGCTTACCGCCGCGACTATTTGATTCCAGTCAGCTCCGACCGACCACAAAATAGCAACATATACAGGTGACTGGAACGTCACGTAAGCCAGTACATCGGCGAGATTTTTCGCCCAACTGGCCTGGCTATAGCGTTTGGTAAAACGCATAAATGCATCACGGTAAAAACCGTATGGCCAGGCAATCAGGATGTTTACGGGAATGGCGACCAGGCGCGAAGAGAGTGATTGCTCAAAACTCATGCCTGAGAGAAAGATTTCAATCATCATGTTCACAACCGAGCAATACACTACCATCGCAAAAGTATCTGCGACTGCATGGCGCAGGCGTGACTCAGGAGAAAACATTATTCCAACTCCGCATGATAATTAGCGATATACACTGCCATTTGGTGTAAATGGTAGTGCTAATAAATGATTTGTTTATGGCGGCTAGATTATATCCCTGCATGCAATTAGACAATTAGTGATAAATTTTTATTTAAAGGCATTTCGTCAATAAAATCCGCTAAATGAGACATCTCAGGCAGAGTTTCCTGATTTTGTCGTTTGGCTATTAATTTTTTATTTAAAATCAAATGGTTAATTTTTCAGGCGTTGCCTCAGTTTTAAGGCTACCCAGGGCCTGAAAAATCGTTATATAATTTGTTATATAACGATTTAATCAACAGGAGCATTCAAGTGGATAATCATTTTGGAAAGGGATTGATGGCAGGGCTGAAAGCCCGTGAAGCTGACAGTGTCACCAGAGTCACTCGCTTTTGCCCGGACTATAAACGCGGATTTGTGCTGGGGTTCAGCCATCGTATTTCAGAACAGACGGGCGACCGCCAACGGGCCGCATGGGAAGCAGGGGTGTTGACTCGTCGCTACAATCTCGACAAAGAATTGGTGGCTGATTTTTTCAAAGAAGTGAATGCGGATACCGCAGTGAAATGCTTTTTTGCAGGTTACGACAGAGGTTACTGAGAAACGTTGTTTGGCGGGCAAAACAAGACCCGCCTGAGATAGGCATTAGCAAACGCCAAAATCGTCATCTTCTTTATACAGCGCAACGTCTTCAGCCTTTAAGGTGACTGTTTCGCCTGTCAAAATGCTTCTGGGCGTACAGAACAGAGTATCTCCCTGAACATCCAGAACTTCATATTTTGGGCCGCCTTTTTTGGGCTGCACCAGATCGCCTGGTTTGAACATAGTTTTCCTCTTTCAACGAAGATAAATAAACAACGTCTATGGTTAACCATAGCCCAAAGCTGCAGGGTATATGTCGATTTAACCTAACGTTTGTTCCACGGCATTTTTTCGAGCAGACGCGCCATGCCACAAAAACCGCTTATACCTGCAAAGAGCAAACCTGCGCCGACAAATCCTGAGAGTAAGAAGAAACCTGGATGTACTGCGTAACCCAACACTACGCCTGCAAGCACCAACGTACCCGCAGCAATTTGTACCTGGCGCATCAAAGGTAATGGTTGTGATTTATCCGCAAGAATTTCCTGCCCGTCTTTCTTCCAGGCATCTAACCCACCAGTGAGGATCAATACTTTCGCCGGAGCCACAGCATCAGCCAGCTTTTGAGCATTTTGCGTGGTGCGCATACCGGACTGGCAATGAAAAATCACAGTATCGAAAGGGTCGAAGGGGCCAAGGCGGTCACCGTTTTCAATGGCCGAAAGAGAGAGCAAATGCGCCTCAGGGATATTCTCACGCGCATATTCATCCCGCTCGCGGATATCAATCAACGCGGCTCCTTGGGCGACAAGAATTTTGGCCTGTGCGGGGGAAATAGTCTCGATAGTCATGTTGTTCCTATTGGCAATAGAGTGCTTTTACTGAGCTAAGGAGACGATAAATGAAAAAGGAATGCACGGTTTTTTGGAAGTTTTTGATCGGTAGATCATCGATGAAGAGGTGCAGGAATATCAAACTATAGGACCTGGCCTGGATCTGGGTACTATGAGTGCTGCATTGAAAGTGTAGTAGAGCCTTTTGAAGGGAAGTTTTAATCGCCCTAAAAATATGGCTGTACCATTATGAGTGCGAACATCAAAGATATATGCCATAAGCCAGTGTTACTAAAATTAATTGAAAAATATGTCGACCTATAAGGGGGCTACGACAAGTAAACGTATTATTACTGTTTTTACTGACATTTATTGGACGGCATTTACCATTGTAGATGACGAATAACATAATGATTATATTACTACTGCTCCTCAAGTGATGATCTATACACATTGCAGTATGCTTAATTGTTTATATCATCTTACTATTATTGGTCATATATATATCAGAGAAGTAATTGGTACGGGGTTAGCTATGATAACCAAACAGAGGGTCTGAAAAGGATATATAAGTTGGCAACCAAATCTTCTACCAGTTTAGGTGCCTGCTGGTTCAAGGGATGATGTAGATGAGTGATTTCGTCGTAATTAAACAACTCAGGCAAGTAATTACGCGCTATTTTATTGACGTGAGTTGCGACGACGCTTGCACAATCCACCACCTGATAACCCAGATTCACCGCCTTCGCTTTTTGCTCCGGTAATATCAGGGTAATCGTCATATCATAAGCCGAGTTTGTATCCTGCACCCCATCGATTTCTCCGTATAGTTCCGCTCCGCACCAGGAATTGCGTGTTAGTTTCAGTACTGATGTCGCTACTGTCACACACTCGGGTCACAATAATTGCTGCAGCAGTAGAAAGTAGCAGGGAAGGAATTTGCGCGATCAGACTATCAACGATGGACAGCAAAACATACTGTTTGAATGAGTGGCCAGCATCGAGGTTATGGGAAAATAGACCGATACAGATACCGCCGATAACTACTTGGCTAAAGGCGTCAATCACGTTACCGGGGGCACCTTCGCTTTCGTGACCATGCAATAACACCACACGGGTAGCACTGCTTGCTATTTTAATAGGTTATACGATAATAGTCGCCCGATTAACTGGATGTTTATCATGTTTATGAGTATTAAAAAGTGATTGATTTGTTATTTGTTTAGAATGCAATGGTTAAATCATAGACATCAAGTCTATTTAATAGTTATTGAATTATGCTGTTTCTTTGCATAACAACTAAGAATTCCTTACTCATGTTAACACTAACTTCAAAACGCGCTCTGGCAATAACAATTTCTGTTGTACTTGCGCCATTTTTTTTAATTTCTATTTATTCTTTCTTCTACATTCGAATCAATACATCAAATCATTTTGATGAAACTATGTACAGGTTTACATCAAATAGCGCCCATAACTGCATTGAAAACCCAATAAGAAAAATTAATGTCCTGTTTAGTTCCTTGTCAGGTGTTATCGATAAATATGATATAAATCAGTACATTTCTTCTAATAACGCTGAATTGAATTTACTCATTCCATCTTTAGTTAATGCAAACGAAATGCTGTCGAGTGTACTCATTTCTGATAATCAAGATAACTACAAATTTTATCCACCTTTTGAATTAGAAAATTATAAACCAAGTTCGCGCCCCTGGTATCACCGGGATGGTTTTAAAGATCAAGTGTTCTACTCTGAACCTTATACTTCGGCAAAAAAAACCAACTCTGGAAAAAAGAAAGATAAATCGATAAGCGTGAGTATGAATCTTTTTGATAAACATTCTGAATTTATCGGTAATATTGCCTTTGATCTGAGTTTTGTTGCTATGAGCAATAATATGCAGGGGCTTATCGTCCCCTATAATGGTCACTTCAAGGTCGCAGCAATGGATGGCTCTGTAATTATGTCCTCCAATGTTAAGGATATTTTTAACCGAACCGTACCAGATTCGTGGATTAGAGAAGCAAAAGACTCTACGGGCTACTTTAGAGACGAAGTAAACAACAAGATTGTTTTTTATCAGGCCTATCAAAACCCCGACTGGATTGCCTTCACCTCGGTTGATATTAAAGAGTACGATAAATTATTAAACGATTCCTATATTGTTCTGGTATATGTCATTCTGGCCTGTATATTTTGCTACTTTATTATGGCCCTGATTTGCAGAGCATACTTTAAGCAGTGGATCGATACACTTTATAAAAATATTAATGATGATGTGAATGAGTTGCCACATAATTTTGCCGGGTTATGTCAGGGGTTGGCTAAAAAAAATGAAACTCTGAAAGAGGCAGTACAGGCTGCAAGTACCGACACCCTGACGAAAATAGGTTCCCGCCGCAGGTTTGAAGAGGACGCCCTTAACCTGGTTCGTTCAAATACACCTTTCCATCTGGCGATGATTGATTTAGATAACTTTAAAAAAATTAATGATACCTATGGCCACCCGACGGGTGATTTCGTTTTACAGCATGTAAGTAAGATTGGGCTTGAACGTTTAGGTGGTACTCATTCTATTTATCGTTTTGGCGGTGAAGAGCTAGTCGCCATCTTCTGCGGAATCACATTTGCTGAATGCTATGAAATTATTGATAGCTGGCGTTATACCGTTAGCCGCAGAAAATGGCGCGAGCAAAATCTAACGGTCACATTTAGCTGTGGAATAGCCAGTTCCGGGGATGGTAAAACACTGGATGAAATTGTTGCTTCAGCAGATAAGTCGTTATATGAAGCGAAGGAATCAGGAAAGAACTGTATTTATCCACCATTAAGTTGAGAGTATTTGCCCTTAGCGATTAAGTCTGGAAAGACAAAAAAGCCCGCATAACTTTTGCTATGCGGGCTTTTTTATTCATCATTCGTACTGTTGGTCGCGCTCTTTGGCTGCTCGCTGACGGTCGTAATACTCATCTTCTGCGGTAATGATTTCATCAATCAATGAATCCATATCCACATCATGGATCTCTTCGATGAAAAGCCCGGTCAACGGTGTTTCTGGCGTTAATTTCCCGTCTTCATATAACGCCCAGATCTCTTTTGCATAGCGAGTCTTCAACAGATGCGGGGCGAATTGGCCGTAGTATTCGGTGATGTTATTCACATCGCGCTCAAACATGGACTCAGCATGGTTGTTTGCAGCGGCGTCGACGGCTTGCGGCAAGTCGATAATGACCGGCCCTTGCGCATCAAGCAATACGTTAAACTCAGACAAGTCACCATGCACAATGCCTGCACACAACATGCGCACGATATTGCGGATCATGGTATTGAAATCAGCAATAGCGCTCTCTTCATCCAGCGTCACATCACTTAGGCGAGGAGCCACTGCACCATCGGCATCAGTCACTAGCTCCATCAACAACACGCCGTCAAGACACATGTAAGGCTGCGGCACACGTACCCCGGCATTAGCAAGACGGAACAGCGCATCGACTTCCGCAGTGTGCCAGGTTTCCTCTTGTTGCTTGCGCCCGAATTTCGAGCCTTTTTGCATAGCACGGGTGCTGCGAGAGTTACGGACTTTTCGCCCTTCCTGGTACTGCACGGCCTGCTTAAAGCTACGCTGTGATGCTTCTTTGTAAACTTTGGCGCATTGGATATTGCCACCGCATAACACAGTGTAAACGTCGGCTTCTTTGCCGCTCTTCAGCCTTTGGAGCACATCGTCAACCAGGCCATCATCAACCAGCGGTTGGATTCGATTTGGAATTTTCATGCCGCTTTATACCTTATTTCATCCGCTTTTCGTACCAATAACACAGCCGATGATACGAGAAAAAGAGGGCGTAATCTGGAGAGATAACGTAAATGCATGTATTTAATTGTTTGTCTGCATGGTCGCATTAAATTGTACATATGTCATACAACGTGCTGTGTGTTTGAAAGTTGAAACCCGCTGCATCATGCAGCCCTAGCCGATAATTGTTATTCCCAGTCGCTCCATGATTTGGATCACCTGATAATTATCCAGTTTTACTCCTTGTAAGTCGATGCCGCGTACGTCCAATTCACCCAATTCTGAGTTGGTTAAATCGCAATGGGTAAAGTTTGCTGCGCGCCAGTCGAATGAAGAAAACTCTCCCCCGGAGAGATCGGAGCCACTAAAGGTCGCGCCAGGTATCTGAGCGCCATTCCAGCGGTTTTCCCACAACTCACACTTCTCAAGCACTACCTTAGTAAAGTTGGCGTAACTCAGGTTGGTTTTGGTGATGTATGCACTGCAAAACCAGGTGCGTGTTGTGATCATATTCATGAAGCTTGCACCACGGAAGTCTGCGCCCTGGGCCCGACACTCGCGGATTTCAACACCCAATGCGTTTGCGTTTCTGAAATCAGCCATCGATAAATCACAGCTCTTGAAGGCAGCATCCCTCAGTATTGCCCGGCTAAAATTACCACCTTGCTGGCTTTCCCTGTCGTAAAACTGGCAGCCAATAAACTCTGTACCCGTCAGGTCAGCCCCTGAAAAGTCACAGTTATAGAAAGTACTGTTTTCAATTTTCGCGCCGGTAAACTGATTACGACCAATCTTTTCGCCATTTAAAGCCAGATTCATAGCAATTAACCTGTTTATTTATACAGTCATTAGTTGATTGTAACCCGAATTAAGGTGATGGGAAATCGGTTTGCAGCACGTTTTTTGTGTAGGGCGTAGTAGGGCGTTAAGAGTGAGACAGAACCCACCATTCAGTAATCGTAAGGTGGATAAACATAGGATTTGGCGCATTGCCGATTCTGAATTTATGGCAGTAAGACGTTGCCTGAAATTATAGCGGAAGGGCTGTAAACTCGAGCGCCAGGCCAATGAGCGTCATATTTTGCACTGATGGCTCCGCCGTCGCTGCAATCAACGTGCCCTGGAATTTCAGTTTTTTGAAGGGCCCATTAATGATAAGCCTTGCGCGCAGACTAGGGAGCGCCTGAGAACTGACAGGATAAACAATGCGCCCTTTGATCGGGACAGGGATTTTACGTAATTCAATGCGCTGCAAGACGCCGATATCAGCGTAGAGCACCGCAACCGGGGTGACCGAAGCCAGCGGCAGCGCCGAGACACTAATAAAATCCAGTAGCAATTCAGGTTGCAGATAATGCAGCCCACCATGCGTCACGGTAACGCCTGGGATTTCCGGCATGGGGAAAGACAGTGGAAGGAGTGATGATTCAGTCATTAATTCCTTCTCCATAAACAAGGTAGGTTCCGTATCAGCAGCTTGTGCCAGTCAGTAATCAAAACTACGCGATATCTGATAAAGGTAGACCATCCTTCAGCAGGCATTCAATGAATGCCTGCGAAGAATAATTATTTAGAACAATATACTCGGGCTTCACGAGGTGTATAAATACCAAGTGATACAACTCGCAGAAGTACATCCATTCCTGATTCCTGTACTTCTGTGCGGATGACTTTATCAGCCCCACCACAAACAAGAGCGGCATCTATGGTCTGAGATTGCCCAAGACCTTGAACAAAGAATGTTTGTTTAGTTTCCTGAGAAGGTTTTTCAGCAATACCGTCATTAATCTTGAAGGTTTGTTGAGCGCAACCAGATAATGCCATAGTTGTAATAGCTGCAATTAATAATTTTTTCATGGTAACCATTTTATAGTGAAGTTAAGAGTTTATATGTTCTTTCTTAAAGTACTTAAAAAATAAAAGTTCGCACACTTTATCTTCAGAATAGTAAAGGGCGTTTAATTTATATTGATTTATGTTAAATGAAATGCGTGGAATTGTTTTAGCGATGATTGCACTATGTTGAAAAGTGTTGGTGTAGAGGGTTTGAAATCATTCTCATTTTCAAGAAAGTAGGTTTGATTTATTGGCTCGTAAAGGTGACTGGCCACCTTTACGATTCATTGGTTATGTCAGCAGTTGGGGGCATTATCTCTTTCTGTAAGCTATATATTATTTGGATATTCGGTAGCAGTTTCTTCCATTATCCTTTGCCTCATAAAGAGCTTTGTCTGCACAATTTATAATATCATTTACATACTTTGCATCGTTACAAATAGCCGCACCTTGCGTGACTGAAATGCGCTGGTCTCCTATGGATTTCAAGCTACTTTCATTGATGGATTTTTTGATATGCTTACACAGCATCTCGATCTTTGCAGAGGTTGCATCATTGATGATAATAATAAATTCATCTCCACCATATCGAGAAACGCTTGATGCGAAAGGTTTAATACAACTTTTAATTTTATCGGCAACGGTGATAAGACAATCATCGCCAGCGACATGACCAAAGCTGTCATTTATCTTCTTAAAAAAATCAATATCAACAAGTATGATGGCAAAGGCTTTTTGTTGAATCACACATCTCGAAACCGCTTTTTTAAACTCGACCTCAAAACCACGGCGATTAAAAACACCTGTCAGATAATCTGTTTGGGCATAGTTATACGCATTAAATGCTTTTTTTTCTAAAATTAATGAAGTGGCAATCTCCTTGTTTATTCTTCTTTTAATTAAAGAGTCGCTGGTTTTTATAATGAACCAAATTCCTGCCAGGATAATTGACATGTACAGGGATTGAAGTAATCCATTTTTTAAAAAGGTTGCCAGTAATAATGAGCTGAAAATAGGTAGGCAATAAACAAAAATTAGCTTTAAGGGATAACCAGATACAACGCCACAAAACAATACGATCACGCAAAGAAAAACTGGCCCGAGAAGACGGTTTTCCATGATATAACAAAAAACAATGCCCCCCCATATGAGCCCATTAATAAAAATAAGCATTGATGCATTTCTCATCCAGTTTTTATCAAGATAAGAAGGATTTAATGTGCGAACAATCCACAGCGTGGATATGAATAAAATATAAATGAATGCAAGGTTTTTACTGTAAGTATTTACTGTTATATATTTATCATCGTCCAGGAAATAGGAATAAAATAAAACAAAAGCAGACAGTGTTAATGTCACAACAATAAACCATGCGCCACTGAGGGAGATCATTTTACGTCTCTCTTCATCAATAGCATCATCATAATTCATAATATCATTACTCTTTTTTTCATTTGCTGGTGTTTATTAACATTTGGAATGTTTTTGTACAAAAACATTCTTATAATATCACAGGTTCCATTTAGGGTAATGATTCTACCGGCTTAATATGGGGACTATTCTGATCACAGTCGTCAATCCAGCCAGAAGGTTTTCATCCCTTCTAATTACAGCGTCACCTGTGAAAGATTCAGGCAGATGACGCTAGTTGTTTATTTTGGATTACGGTTGCGCATTAACCGGATGATCGGTTCGTTTGTTTGAGGATTAAAGTAGCGGCTCGGCCAGATGATTTCGACGGGTACGTCAATCGCTTTGCTTATTATCAATTCACCTTTCGCCCATGGGCGTATCAGCGCATTGGCAAGAGTCGTCGAACTTAAGCCTGCAGCGCGGGATTCGGCAGCCAGCGAGGTGCCTTTTTTATGCAGCGCCGCGATGATATCGGCCTTGTGCCAGTCTTGTTGAAAAGGTAGGAAAGTAGGGCTGTGTGAAAGTGTCATTTACATCTCCAAGGTAAGTGTTTTTGACCACCAATGGAGCTGCGAAACTCTTGATTGGTGGTAGCTCAGACAAGGTTCGCAGTACCGGTTACCTTGGAGACCCGGCCAGCCCGAAGGCTGCCCTGCCTGAGCCACCATTGAATGTTCAAACACAGATTAGCGTTTGACAGATGAACGGAGGCGCAACACATAAGTATGAGATATATGTGTTCTCAAGGTAATTTCCAGGCTGCGAAACCCGGCTGCGGATTTTGCCGCAGCGGCGCTGACTATAACGTAAATCGGAAGTGTTAACCAACCCGCTAATAGACGGAATGCGAGCTGTTTTCCAAAGAATTTTTATGAGTTTCATGAGTTACAGACTATTCACGCACTTCTTTAAATCCTTGATGATTTTTTTACACCAGGGCTGTCGCTGATCAAAGCCAATTGCAGTCTTAAAGACGCAGACATATAACAAAAAGTTTAATTTTATTATGTCTGTAGGTTCATATAATCCGTTAACAAATTCACAACAGGTTAACGCAATGAAAATCTTAGCGGCTTCTATTCTCTCCTTGATCAGCTTCAGTGCACTTGCAGCACCAGAAGGCACTCTTAGTGTTCATATTCTCAATCAACAGACTGGTTTACCTTCCCAGGGCGTAGTCGTTGAATTGGACAAACAAGAAAGTTCTTCCTGGAAGCATCTTGCGACTTCGAAAACGGATACCGGTGGCAGAATCAAATCACTTTTCCCGAACAACGGTGATATGGAACCAGGCATCTATAAAGTGACCTTTAAAGTGGGGGATTATTTCAAGGCAAATAATCAGGAAACATTCTTCCCGTCAGTTCCTGTGATTTTCAACGTCACTAAGACGAATCAAAAGCTCCATATCCCTTTATTGTTGAGTCAATACGGTTACTCAACTTACCGGGGAAGTTAAGATCAATCATCGTTAATTGTCTTTGAGTTTATGGATGGCCACTGGCATTTGCCGGTGGCTTTTTGTTTTATGGGAAGGGAAAACAGCACAAATCACAGACACAAAAAAGCCCGCAGGGCTTGTGCCATGCGGGCTTTCAGGACTTCCTCGGACTACTCTGGTAATCGTTGAGGGAGAATTTAGGTGGGTGGCGGGGCGTTATATTCGCTCTCATGAAGCGGTACAGCACACCAGTATTTGTCATTCACTCGATGCATTTATGAAGCAAAATGGGGCAGCACTGCTCAGTACGCTGGCACCAGAATTAATGGGGATTAATCAGCTTCCTGCGGCAATCCGCGAGATGGCCATACGGCGAGCGACGCATTACGGGGATGCTTACATAAGGAACATATTGAGATCCCTAATTATCTGGATCGCCAGTTTGCTGTTACCGAGCCTAATCAGGCCTGGTGCGGTGATGTGGCTTATATCTGGACGGGAAAACGCTGGGCTTATCTGGCTGTTGTACTCGATTTGTTTTCCCGCAAACCGGTTGGCTGGGCGATGTCATTTTTCCCGGATTCTGCACTGACAGGTAAAGCCCTGTCGATGGCCTGGGAAACACGGGGAAAACCGGCTAATTTACTGTATCACTCGGATCAAGGCAGCCACTATACCAGCAGGAATTTCAGGCAGTTACTGTGGAGGTGTCAGATAAAGCAAAGCCTGAGTCGCCGGGGGAATTGCTGGGATAACAGCCCAATGGAACGGTTCTTCAGAAGCCTGAAAACAGAGTGGGTACCGGATAATGGCTACGTGAATTTTAGCGAAGCCAGCACGGCAATAACGAATTACATCACAGGATATTACAGCCAGCTCAGACCTCATCAATATAATGGTGGTTTGACGCCGAATGAATCAGAACGATTGTTCTGGAAAAACTCTAAAGCCGCGGCCAGTTTTTGTTGACCACTACATTAAGAGACTTCTACTGTCTGGATTTTTGCGTGGCCTACTCATCTTGAAACCATTTTCAATGATCTAATTTAATATCTAAAAATGTATAGGTATATGCTTAATATCCATCAAGTGCCCGTTTTCAATACTAATGTATCCTCCTCTTTTTAATGCAGAAAGCATGTTCATGATTGCAGAACGTGAGAGACGGGTTTTACCACGGATGTAATTCTCTGCCGTAATCGAATCCCTCAGCGTTTGTGGTTTGCTCATCAGTTCATAGAGTTGATATCGAACCTGCTCGAAAACAGACGGAGAAACGAGTTTGAATAACACTTCTGCCGCCATACTGGCCACCAGTTGCAGGTGCCTGGCAAAAGGTTCCCACAAGTTGTGTTTTGTCAGTAATGTATAAAAGAGTTCTTTGTCCAAAATGGCAATTTCTGCGGATTCGATTACCCGCAGTATATGCAGCGACTGGGAGGTCTCATGAATTGGAATGATCCCTCTTATCGTTGGTGCTTCGAGAAGTTCCACTAAAATGTCATCAGGTTGCCGGTAAAGTGAGATAGCGCCCTTGCGTATAATAAAACAGTCCGACTGATTATCTGCGCCGATGCTGAGTCGCTTCCCCACAGGATAGGCCCGGTAGGTTAAATAAGGATCAAGTGTATCCAGCAAAATCTTCAGATATCTCGAATCCACGCGTGTGCACGCAGGGCCAGACATTCCCATACTCGCTAAGTGGTTACTCATTATTTTACCCATAAAAGTACTTTTTATAAGGTTAGCAGAGATGATACGAGACCGTTACAGTGGTGGAAGGTTGATCGAGTAAAAGTTCATAACCCATTGATCTATAAGGTCTTCTTCAAGGTACATCACTTCATAACCATCTTCCAGGAGTAACGGGATGCAGGGGTAGTATTCCGGCCTCTCCTCTTCCATAGCGTCTTTAACTTCCATTTCAGTAAACATACTGAAATCAAATTGTTCCAGGTACCACCTTTCAAAGTCCTCATCGGAGCGAAGGACTTTGGAGTTCTTGTTAACCCCACGTGCAGTGATATTGACTTTCCTTGATGTATTCATTGTAAGTACCTTACCTGTGTTAATGCGAACTGACACTAACTCAGTGGGTAAGCAAGCACCATCATTCCACGGTTGAAATTTGGACTGTAAAAAAATAGCCCCTGCCGACTGACCTGTAGATAATGTCTCCACCGGCAAATGAGTTTATCGGTTGGTTACAAATCCAATGACACCACAGTAATTAACTTTACTGTTTTGTCATCTTAAATGAAGGTTACTTAAACCTTTAAGCACATTAATAAATGTAGTCAAAAATTAAATGGAGCTGTAAATGAAATTAAAAACGGTGATATCTGTTGGCACTGTGCTGGCATTAAATTTAGTTAGCCTGCCATACGCAGCAGCAGTAAATACAATTACCTTTAATGGTCACATTACCGATGCAACATGTGATGTGACGCTTCAATACAAAGGTGCAGAAGCAGGTTCCGAGGGTACCGGTAGTATTGACGTCGGTGAAGTATCAGCCTCAGCGCTGATCGACCCTAATTCTTCAGCAGGTCAGGAACCTTTCCATATCCTCGCAAAAAATTGTTCTCTGGGCACATCTGCAAAAACAAAAATTGCAGCAAACTTTAAGAGTGCCAACGGCGATAATCAAGGTTATCTAAATAATATTGCAATAGCTTCTGCAGCAACGAATGTGCAGTTCAGACTTCGTGATTCGGCCAGTAAAATCATTAAGGTCAATGATCCAAATCAAGTAACAAATACAGCTACAACGACAATTAATACCGATGTTGGCGGTATAACGGATATGCTTTATTACGTTGAGTTTGTTTCAACAGCGGGTAGTGCAACTCAAGGTAACGTAACAAGCACTGTCGATTATGAATTAATGTATCAATAAGCTTATTTATTTCCCTGTTAAAAACTTAGGTGTTTTATATATGAAGTCTTTTAGTAAAAAATCTGCATGGGTATTTTTTGCATTTAGCGCTGGCATGATGTTCAGCCAGCCGAATTATGCCAGTATTGTTATGAATGGAACCAGAGTAATATATCAGGGAAATAAAAATGAAGTCACAATAAGCTTAACCAATAAAAACCCCAGGCCAGTATTAATCCAAAGCTGGATTGATACTGGCAATGAAAAAACAGCCCCTGAAAAGATATCGGTGCCCTTTGTTCTGACACCGCCTATCAATCGGGTTGACCCCAATAAAGGCCAAACGATCCGCATCAGCTATACCGGGGCTTCCGCATTGCCCACTGACAAGGAGTCGTTGTTTTGGCTTAATGTGCTGGAGGTCCCTGCAAAGGATAAAAATAGCGCAAAAACTCAACAGAAATTGAATGTCGTATTTCGTACCCGCATTAAATTATTTTACCGCCCTGAAGGCTTAGAGGGTAACAGCAATGATGCTCCGGACGAAATACATTGGCATTTAAATGGTCAGGGTGCCACGGCAAAAAACAATTCAAAATACAATATCACGATATTCACCATTCATTATAAAGACAAGGGGACATCATCAGAAATTGATGGAAAGATGATAGCCCCAGGTGAGTCTCAACAATTTTCTTTGAAAAATACGGGCAGTATTGATGGGCTCTCATTTAGTACAATCAATGACTATGGAGCACTCATTAATCATAAAGCAAAAAGCTAACTTCCGGATAGGGTGACGAACGTGTCCATAAAAAATGGTTTTCTTTCTGGTATCTATTTATATAGCTTTTCGATGTTTGTCTTTTTCACACCATTTTGCATCAATGCTACTGAAATAAATAATAATACAGAAGAAGATAAACTAGCCTCACCTGAGGATACTGCGGCAGAGTTCGACACCCAGTTATTACGTCAAGAAGGGCAGAGCCAAATCGATGTTAGCCGCTTCACCTATGGTTCAAGTGTGGCACCGGGTAAATATCGGATTGATATTATTGTTAATAACAATCTGGTTTCGCATGAAGAGGTCACATTCAAAGAGGTTGAAAAAAACAGAGCCGAAGCCTGTTTAACACCCGATATTATTAAATCAATTAATCTGAATATTGAAAAAATCCCTTTCGACGCACGAAAAGGTCTTACTGAACTGGCTGCCTGTACCGACCTTGCGCATATGGTCCCAGATGCCACGGTTAAATTTGATGCTGACAAACAACAGCTCAACATTGAAGTGCCACAGATCTATTTACAGCACACGGCACGCGGAAATATTGACCCGGCACTTTGGGACAGTGGCGTACCCGCATTAATGCTGGGTTATTATATGAATGCCTATGACTCGCATTATAGTGATGCCGGGACATCGCGTTCATTCTATTCCTCCATGAATGTTGGTTTAAATATTGGTAAATGGTATTTCCGCCATAGTGGTGCTTATAACTGGGATCAGGATAACGGCGGTGGTTACCAGAGCACCAACACCTATGTGCAGAGAGATACGGAATTTGTTCGCGGTCATCTATACCTTGGGCAATATTACACCTCAGGGCAAATGTTTAATTCAGTGTCCTATACCGGTGCGCAGCTGGCCAGTGACGATCGCATGCTGCCTGCGTCACAGCGGGGATATGCACCTGAAATTAGGGGTATCGCGAAAACTAATGCCAAAGTCACCGTGCGTCAGTCGGGCAATATTCTTTATCAGACCACCGTTGCGCCAGGGGCATTCTTGATTGATGACCTCGGGCCGACAGGTTATGGCGGCGATCTGGATGTTACCATTGAAGAAGCGGATGGCAGTACCCAGCAATACTCCCTCCCCTATTCTTCCCTGGCACAATCACTGCGCCCCGGAGCCCAACAGTTCAGTGCCACGGCAGGTAAGTTACGCGATTACAACTTATCCGAAAAACCGATGTTTTACGAAACAACCTACATGCGTGGGTTAACCAATATTCTGACCGCTTATGCCGGCGCACAATATAGTCAGAACTATCAGGCCGTACTGGTGGGCGCAGCCGTTGGCACCCCAGCCGGGGCCATCAGCGCTGATGTCACGCAATCCTTGAGTCATATTGGTGGTGAAACCGGCGATTTAGCAGGTCAAAGCTATCGTCTTAGCTACAGCAAACTCATTAACGAGACAAACAGTAATATTACGATCGCGGCTTATCGCTACTCGAGCTCCGGCTATATGGATTTACAAACTGCCGCGCAAACCCGCGATGCGGTTAAACATGAGGGTGATCCTGATACAATCTGGCGCTCAAAAAATCAGTTTTCTCTCAGCCTGAACCAAGGGTTGCCTCTGGGGTTGGGCAATCTGTATATCAGTTCATCCATGCAGAGCTACTGGAATAACGGCAACAGCTATAACACGCAATATCAGGTGGGGTATTCCAATAGCTATAAGTGGCTGAACTACAGCATTAACGCCAGCAGAAACAAAGCAGAAAATGGCCAGGATCAAACCACCTGGTATCTGACGCTTTCTATGCCGCTATGGCCGGGGCATGGCGGCGCGACACCGTATGTCAGCATGCGCTATAACGAGGACAGCGATGGTGGCCGGGGTGAGCAGGTTAATATGTCCGGTTCGTTTGGTGACGATAACCGGTACGGCTACAACGTCAGTGGCGCGCATGATAACTATTCGGGAAGTTCCGGTAGTGTCAGTGGGTCCTGGGAAGGGAGTAAGGCGACGGTAAACGGCAGTTACAGTACCGGGAGCGGCTATAACAGCACCTCTGTTGGGATGTCCGGTGGAATTGTCGCTCACTCGGGAGGCGTCACCTTCTCACCATATAACAGCGATAACTATGCGCTGATTGAAGCCAAAGGGGCCGAAGGGGCAAGTGTGTCCGGCTATGCCGGTGCCACGGTAGATTCTTCAGGTTACGCTTTGTCGCCATCTCTGGTGCCTTATCAGCAAAACCATGTGGCGATTAACCCGGAAGGCTCTGACTTAGGTGTGGAGTTTGAAAACACCGCGCAGGATATTGTTCCGCGGGCGGGCTCGGTCGTGAAAGTGAAATTTAATACCCACACAGGCACACCGCTACTGATTGTCTCAACGTCGAAGGGTGAGCCATTGCCGTTTGGTGCCGATATTTTTGATGATGAGAATACCCACGTAGGTGCAGTGTCACAGGGCGGTGTCATTTACGTGAAAGTCAGTAAACCAAAAGGAACGTTGACCATTAAATGGGGTGAGGATGAGCATAGTCAGTGTCGGGTGGCTTATGCCTTAAAACCAGCCGAATCCAATAAAAACAGTAAAAATGCGATCCAGCGTTTTACCAGCGTTTGCCAATAGGTGTGAATATGTCCTTTTTTAAGTTAGTTATTTTAATTTTTTGTTTCCATGTTTTTTCAGTATTTGCAGGATCAACTAATTGTGAGACAGTCAGCTCACAACCTGATTGGACATCGATACACACCAATATGGAATTAAAACCTGAAAACGTTAATGTAACTATAGGTTCTAATTTATCCGACTGGCAAGTAATCTATGAAATTGATAATTTAGTCATTGGGAAATTCTATACCACTTGTAATGGTTACGACAATTCACAATATACGTTACTTAACGCAGGAAACATCGCCGGTAATTCTGGGGGGATGACCATTTATGAAACTGATGTCCCGGGCATTGGTATTTCTGTTAGTAGATATGATGGAAACGGTTCTCCCAGTTCTCTCAATGTATATCCTGCTAGCACGGGTTGGGGGCAGGATAGCCCTTCTCAAGGAACACCTTATAGAATAAGCGTTAAATACTGGAAGATTCCAGGGAAAAACATCCCTTTAAATAATGGTAGCATATCTGTGACAGGGCCTGAGGTTGCTGGATTAGTCGGTGTGGCAACGAATTATACAATAACCAGCAGTCACAGTGATAGAATCTTAGGTATTGACTATATTAATAACTCCAGAATTTTACATGCCACGCTTATTTTCCAGCCGGGAACCTGTAATATTGAAGGTGATGACGTCAGAGTCGACATGGGGGATTTTAATGGGACTGATAGAACTCATTCAGAATGGAAAGATGCCAGTTTTAAACTCATTTGCCCTGACGCATATGGATATCATGGTTCTGCAGATGCCCAAAACAATGCAAATTATCCATATCAACTTTCGCCCAGTGCAAAAATCACACCCAATAATATAAAAAATGGTCGAGTCACAATCGGTATTGTTCCCTACACCGAAGTCATTGATGCCAATGAAGGTATTATCGCTCTGGATGGTACCGGTGCACAAGGCTATGGTATCCAGCTGGCCTGGGGTGACTACAGCAGCCAAAATTTAGTAGAGCCTGCAAGTCCAGTCGTATTAAACAGTTATTTTGATGCGAACTCACTGAATTCAGGATTCGGTGCTGGCGATACCCCTATTGGCGGGAATGCGTTTAGCGGGACAGATAACACCATTAAGATGGCTGCCCGATATATCCGTACCACGGGAGAAACAGCGCCAGGGCCAGCTAATGCAGTGGTACAAGTGATTGCGAATTATCAGTAGCACATGTTTTCATAATTAAAGGCAAACTTAATGTTATGAGGGTTTATAATATAATTTACCTAGCCCTTTGCATATTCACGCCCATTGCACACGGCCAGACAATAACCTGCTCACAGTCAGACGACCCGTGGGCAAGTATTAACACCAGCCTCGAATTAAGTCCCCCAGGAGTGACCATTACTCTTGGAGCGGCGATTCCCGATTATACAGTAATCTATACGCAGGATAACGTAACACTGGGGCAGGATCTCACCACCTGCGAAAAAAGCATATATTTATATCAAACGATCCTCGAACCGGGTCTTTTACCAGTGAACACTATTGCGGGTGACCGTATTTATCCAACGGATGTTCCCGGGATTGGAATATCTGTTTATAGTGCCGACATTGGTGCATCACTCCCGGTTTTTCCAAATTTAGCCATGAGTGGCTGGCTTAGTGGCCATGCCGGCGAGTATATGAGCGGTAAAATTAAGTTTTGGAAAATTCCGGGGAATATTCCTATGCAGTCCGGAGCATTATCGGTAAACGGCCCCGTTGTTGGGCAGGTATTGAATAACCCCCCCTACACTTTTGTGAATTCTGACGGCAGTACTGACAGGGTATATTCCAACGCGCAATATTTCATCACGAGTTCCAGAAAGTTACATGCAACGCTAATCTTTAAGCCTGGAACATGTGAAATACAGGGCAGCGATGTCATCGTTAAAATGGGTGACCATCCGGGTGTCAAAAATGAAAGTTCATCATGGAAAGAGGCAAGTTTTAAATTAATTTGCCCGGATGCACATGGCTATGGCGGCATAACAGCAATGAACAACGTCGGGCAATCACCATTTGGAGCGGGCACCTCAACAGCCGTTCTTTCGAAAAACAGCCAGCAAAATGGCCAAGTCAAGCTGGCTATTGTGCCTTACACGGCCATAGTTAATGCTGCAACGGGGATTATTGCTCTCGACGGAACTGGCGCAACGGGCTATGGGATCCAACTTGCGTGGGGGAATTATATGTCGCAAAACGAAGGTCAGCCCGCTAAACCAGTACATTTTGGCATCTCAAACTCAATTTATGCCAGCGAGTTGAATGCTCAGTTTCGTTCCACTCCCACGCCGATTGATGGTAATGCCTTTACCGGGGGGGATAATACCATTGAGATGGCCGCTCGATATATCCGTACTGATGGTGACGTAACTCCAGGCCCTGCATGCGCATCAGTGGAAGTGATCGCTAACTATGAATAGTGGTCTCAGACTAAAAGCATAATAGTACTCATCAGAGAAGCGCCGAACATTCATTCTATAGTCTTGTGCGGGCTATATGGGGTCCGCCTGGGAAAGGGAAAGTAACCCACACCAAGACTGCTTTTTAACCAAATAGTTGTTGGTTATCCCTCGGATTGCGAGGCTATAGCATTTCTGCATCCGAAACTTAGCGTTTTCGTACAGCACGATTACTCCATATCCCCCTATGGTCAGAGGCTTCCGTTCACTGGAACGAAACCACTTGTTAAGCTCAATTGACCTGCTCCCCATTGATTAGTACACCCCGATGTTAGTAATGTCTTCATCTGCAACGTGAGGACATCCCCATGAAGAAGCGTTTTTCCGACCAACAGATCATCAGTATTCTCCGCGAGGCTGAAGCCGGGGTATCTGCCCGTGAGCTCTGCCGCAAGCACGCCATTTCCGATGCCACGTTTTACACATGGCGTAAGAAGTATGGCGGTATGGAAGTGCCTGAGGTTAAGCGCCTGAAGTCGCTTGAAGAAGAGAACGCCCGACTCAAGAAGCTGCTCGCCGAAGCCATGCTCGATAAGGAGGCGCTTCAGGTGGCTCTTGGGCGAAAGTACTGACGACAGACCAGAAGCGGTAAGCCGTGGAGTTGATGTGTGGAGCGACCGGTCTGTCGCAACGTCGTGCCTGCAGGCTGACAGGTTTGTCCCTGTCGACCTGCCGCTATGAAGCGCAGCGTCCGGCGTCGGATGCGCATTTATCAGGGCGCATCACTGAACTGGCGCTTGAACGCAGGCGTTTTGGTTACCGGCGCATCTGGCAGTTACTGCGTCGGGAGGGCGTTCACGTCAATCACAAGCGGGTATACCGCATTTACCACCTTAACGGCCTGAGCGTAAAACGCAGACGACATCGTAAAGGGCTGGCGACCGAGCGGTTTCCCCTTCTGCGCCCAGATGGGCCGAACCTGACTTGGTCGATGGATTTCGTCATGGACGCACTGGCCACCGGTCGCAGGATCAAGTGTCTGACCTGCGTGGATGATTTCACGAAAGAGTGCCTGACGATTACCGCCGCTTTCGGGATTTCAGGCGTGCAGGTCACGCGTATTCTGGACAGCATTGCACTGTTTCGCGGCTATCCGGCGACGATAAGAACCGATCAGGGGCCGGAATTTACCTGCCGCGCATAGAATCAATGGGCCTTTAAGCATGGCGTGGAGCTGCGACTTATCCAGCCGGGCAAGCCGACCCAGAACGGATTTATTGAGAGTTTTAACGGACGCTTTCGCGATGAATGCCTGAATGAGCACTGGTTCAGCGATATTGTTCACGCCAGGAAAATCATTAATAACTGGCGACAAGATTATAACGAGTGCCGTCCTCATTCATCGCTGAATTACCAGACTCCAGCTGAATTTGCAGCTGGCTGGCGAAACGGGAAATATGAAGAAAAACCAACCGACATTACTAACTGAAGGTTGTATCTAATCCTGGGGGCAGATCAGTAGGATAATGTTGGCGGTACGCATGGTCTGCATGAGTTGCGGTAGCTGGTGTGGACGTATACTTGGCATGTTCTTTTTCTGAGGCTTCTCAAATGCCTTGCCAATATTGACACTGGGGACAGCATCAATCAGACCTGTGTTTTGAGCATAAACCATGACCTCATTGATTCGTTGGCACAGGCGACGGACGGTTTCCAGTGCTCCTCTGGCCTGAACCGGTTGAACTGCCTGAACCAGAGTATGGGCTTTAATATCTGTAATACTGATATCGCCAATCGCTGGTAAAACATCTCTCTCCAGCGAGCGCCAGATATCTTCTGCGTAGTCCTCGGTCACACTGGTTTTCTTCACATTCCACCAACGTTCAGCTACGAGTTGGAAAGTGTTGGTTTTGGCTTCAAGCGAACTGCGGAGTTGTTCTTGCTGATGCTCCTGAGGATCGATTTGTTTTGCGAGGAGAACGCGAGCCTCTGCCCGGTAGCTTCGAGCATCGGCAAGTGTGACTGACGGATAGGGGCCAATGCTCTTCTTCGCCCGCTTCTTGGTGACAGGACGAATGTAGCGAAACTGCCAGATTTTACTGCCACTTGATTTGATGAGTAGCTCAAGGCCATCGCCATCATAGAGAACGTAGTCCGCTTCCTTGGGTTTGGCGGATTCGATTTCTTTGACTGATAAAGGTTTGGTTTGTCTTGCCATTGCCGGGTTTCCATAGTTTTAGGCACCTCAAAAACAATAATGCTTTATGAGGTGCCTAACAAGGTGCCTAAAAGGTTCGGATTTAATTAGTTTGCTTCAGACTTCCCAGGACAAATTGAAGGCACAAAAAAGCCCGCAGGGCTTGTGCCATGCGGGCTCTTTAGACTTAATCGGATGACTCTGGTAATCATCGATTGAAGATTTTGGTGGAGCTGGGGGGAGTTGAACCCCCGTCCGAAATTACTACGCCGTCGGTACTACATGCTTAGTCTATCTTTACATTCGCCGGGCAACTGCGGGTAGACACGCCATTACCAAACTATCCTGATTAGTTTTAGTGCTTCAACCCCAGGCAAGGTTTACACACGATCTCTTTTGGGTTTGACTTCTCTTGATCCCCGTCTTAAGAGCGGAAGCTAGGGAGAGAAGGCTCTAAGCAGGGTATTAAGCTGCTAGTGCGTAGTTTTCGTCGTTTGCGACTATTTTTTTGCGGCTTTTTACGAGGCAAACCGCCCCTCGGCATGCACCTTGGGTTTCGCGAATCCCGTCGAATCCAGAATCAGCCCCACAAGTGTTTTGTAAGTATAACAGAGTTGTAGCTTCACTGACTACCCCTCATCCCTCTTAACGCTCGCGCAGAGCTTCCCGGGCGCGGTTAAAGGGTTTAATCAGGTAATCGACGATGGTTTTTTGCCCTGTTTTGATGTCGACGGTGGCGACCATACCTGGCGAAATTGAAAAATGGTGTCCGGCTTTGTTCACCAGGTAGTCCTGTTGGGTGCGTATAAATACCCGGTAGTAGACGATTTCAGGCTTAACTTTGTCCTGAATGGTATCCGGGGAGATAGTTTCCACCTCGCCTTCTAAGCCGCCGTAAATGGCGTAATCGTAGGCGGTGACTTTTACCAGCGCGCGTTGGCCCGGGTGGATAAAAGCAATGTCGCGCGGGGAGAGACGAGCCTCAATCAGTAGATGGTCATCAATCGGGACGATTTCCATCATTTCCCCGTTGGGGGGGATTACGCCGCCAATGGTTGTCACCTGGATATTTTTTACGATACCGCGCATCGGCGAGCGCACGGTCATACGGCTAACCGAATCTTCCCGGCCTTTGATAATGGCAGATAGCATGTCGACTTCGGCGTTTGCTTTGGAAAGCGCCTCGCGCGCTTGCACATAATATTGTGAGCGCAGGTCGGTGATTTTCAGTTGCAGGTCGCTTTTTTGCCGCTGGAGGCGCAGCACTTCTACATTACTGGCGGCACCGCTTTTTGCCAGGCGCTGAGTTATCGCCAGCTCTTTGTTAACCGACACCAGCGCATCTTGTATATCCGCTGTAGAGTCATTGAGTTGTGCGCGGCGGCTTTTATACAGGCGCATTTCAGAAGCGGTGAGGTCCGGCCAGGCTTTGAGAGAATCAGGGAAGACCAGCGGGAGATCGCTCACTTCCGCATTAAGTCTCACGCTGGAGGCAAGCGATGCGCGATAACGTGCGGCACTTTCGCCAACATTTGACTCTGAACGGGTGGGGTCAAGCCGGGCAACAATTTGCCCAGCCTGAACTTTGTCGCCTTCATGTACTAACACTTCGGTGACAATACCGCCGTCGAGCGACTGGAGTATTTGTTCGCGTGAACTGGGGACGACTTTCCCTGTCCCCGTCGAAACCTCATCAAGGGTGCCAAACCATGCCCAGACGCCGAGCAATATAAACAGTAAAACGCTGAGGGTGATAATGCGGCTTGCACCGGAAAACTCACTTTCCCGCTGAATATCGGGGTCGTCGATGGCGACATCACGCTGACTGGTTTTCATTTTTCCACTCCCGTCCGTTTGCTTGCGCGGCGGCGCGGCTGTTACTCAGTGCCTGCGCCTTTGGTGCATCCATCACCAGTTGTCCTTCCTTCAGAACCAGTACACGTTCTACCAACTCCAGCATCGGCACCCGGTGTGTGGCGACTATCAATGTGCGATTACCGAGCCATTGCCCCAGGCGCTGAATAAATTCGCGTTCGGTATGGTCATCAAGGGAAGCTGTGGGCTCATCGAGCAACACAATATTGGGTGAGCGTAATAACATGCGGGCCAACAGGATTGACTGACGCTGGCCGCCCGACAGCCCGGTGCCGCCTTCCATAATGGCGTGGTCGAGCCCTTTTGGCAGGTGCTTAACAAAGTTGCCTGCGCCGCTAATTTCAAGCACCTCGAAGATGGCTTCATCGCTGGCATGAGGTGCGCCAAGGGTAAGGTTTTCACGTAGCGTGCCGTAAAACAGCCGAGCGTTCTGGCTCAGGAAACCGATATTGCGCCGCAAATCAGCCATATCAATTTGCGTCATGCTCAGATTGTCGAGGCGCACGTCTCCACTGACTAAATCGACGCCGCCAGCTAAAGCCTGCAAGAGCGTGGATTTACCCGCGCCGTTACGGCCCAATACTGCCACTCTTTCACCTTGTTGGATCTCTAAACGAGTGATGCGTAGAGGAATGCGTTGGTCGTCGCTGTGGTAGCGAAACTGCGCGTTTTCAAACAGGTAATGGCCGTGAAAGATATCCTGGTGAACGAGGCTTTCGTCGCGCTGAGTTTCCACAGGCAACTGCATAATACTGTCCAGCCCTTGTTTCGCGGCTTTGACTTGTTGCCAGCGAGCGAGCACGCCGCACAGGTTTGCCATAGGCGCGATCATGCGTGACGCGAGCATAGAGGCGGCAACCATTGCACCGGTTGTCATATCGCCTTCAATGACCAGCGGCGCGCCAAACAGAATCACCGCCGCATACACCAGGCTTTGAATGGTTATTCCCCAGCTAATCAAACCTTGTGAGAGTTGGCGAGTGCGCAGACCGGATTCCGCCGTAATGCGGATGTAGCTGTTCCACTGCTGCAAAAAGCGGTTTTCCGCCTGCATTAGTTTTATATCTTCCAACCCTTGCACACTCTCTACCAATACCGCATTGCGTAAGGTGGATTCATGCGCCGACTGGTTGGCAAGCATGGCCAATTTTTTTTGCAGCAGAATGCCTGGTAACACCATCAGAACAGCAGCGACGGGGGCTATCCACGCCAGTTGTGGCGCGATGATCGCAAGAACGATGATAAACATGAAAAAGAACGGTAAGTCGACGATCGTCGAGATCGTCGACGATGTGATCATTTCGCGGATCTGTTCTAGCTCGCGAAGCTGAGAAATAAAGCTGCCGGTGGATCGGGGAACCGCGCTGTTACGCAGGCGCAGCGCATGGCTGAAAACGCGGTCAGAAACGCGCATATCTGCACGTTTGCCGAGTACATCCATAATATGGCCACGAGCCACGCGCAGTAAAAAACCAAATACCACCGCCAGCATCACACCGGAGGCGAGCACATAAAGGGTCGGATAAGATTGCGCGGGGATCACCCGGTCGTAGACCTGCATCGAGAAGATAATGCCCGAAAGCGACAACACGTTGACGAGGAACGCCGCGAACATCACCGGGCCGTAGGGCCGCCAATCTTGCATCACCAATTGTTTTAGCCAGTCCGGACTAAAGCGCGAAATATACGCATCTACACGGCTATCTTTTAATGCCGAAAGTGGGCGCAGGGCGGCAACAAAGCGGATTTGCGGCAGGAGTTCACTGAGTGCCACCCGGTTGGTCTGGCGTTCGTTATCAATCACGCAGATATCAACGGTATCCTCACCGTCAAAATGTTCAATAACCGCCAGTTGCCCATTTTTTAAGTCCACGATAACGGGCAGTCTCCATTGCGCGATAGCGAGTTCAGGGGCGCTTAATAGATGAAAAGAGAGCCCCGCCTGGCGTGATAACTGTGTCAGGGCCGAAAGCAGGCCCTTATCTTTAAACCACGGCGCGTTAGCCTGAATAGTGCCTGGCGAACATACAACGCGATAGTGAGCAGCAACATGGCTGATGGCATGCGCCCAGTTGCTCAGTGCTTGTTCGGTAAGTCGTTCATCAACGGGTGGGGGGATGTTGCTCATGGCTGGATCTCCAGTGACTGGATGGTGCGATGTTCCAGACCAAATGCATTGCGTAACCGGCCGCTGTTATACAGGCAGTTGAGCTGCAATTGATGAAGTTGACTGAGTGTCTGCTGCTGAGCGAAACGCGCCTGGAAGACTTCCTGTTCGGCATTGAGCACATCAAGCAATGGGCGCGAGCCTAAACCGAGATATTGTTGTTGGTACAACTCGCGCGTCTGCGCACTCAACTCTTCCTGGCGTTGTAAAACCTGAATTGCCCCCATCAGGCCAAGAGCCTGGCTACGCGATTCCATAAGCTTCTGGCGAATATCAAGGCGTGTGCGCTGAACGCCAGATTGCGCCGCTTCAACCGCATGGCTTGCGGCATTGCGCCGTGCCGTGAGTCCACCACCCTGGTAAAGCGGCATTTCCACTTTGATAAACGCGGAGTATTGGGTGCGATCCAACACTTCGTGGCTGGCGTATTTATCATTCAGATAGTGCTGAACCTGCGGTTCGAGAGAAATCGTCGGTGTCATTTGCGCGTTGGCATAATCGAGATTCGCCTGCGCAACACTTGCCTGTGCCCAGGACGCCAGAACGGCAGGTACTAAGCGGTCGTCCGGTTTGGCAACATCGCAGCTTTTGCCGAGCTTATCGGGGAATTCGTTGCTGATACCGTTGAGGCTATTCCATCCCAACCAGCTCATTAATGTGGCCTGGGAGCTGTCGAGATTGGCCTGATATTGAATCAATTGTGAACGCGCGGACTCAATACGGGCATTGGTTTGCACCACGTCTGACATTGACGTGGCACCTTCATCGTTACGCTGCTGGGTTAAATGGCCTATCGCGCTCAAGGCATCTAACTGTTCTTTGGCAATATCGACCATTTGCTGCCACATCTGCACCTGAACCATGGCGACGGAGGTATCGTGGCCGACGTTATCAATGCTCACCAGCACGTTCGCCTGTTCCTGCGCAACGCCCGCGCTTTCGGCGCGCACCTGGCTTGAGACTTTGCCGAAGTCATAGAGCATCTGCGAAACCGACAGCACCAGCGACGGGCTAAATCCGCTGTCGGTGTAGCCGTTACTGTAGCCATTGTTCATGCCCGCCGTAACCTGCGGATAGTATTTTGATTTTGCGACGTTGACTTGTTCCGACTGCCCGGCGAGTTTGCCGATGGCTTCATGAATGCTTGGGTGCCAGGTCACCGCGCGATTAACCGCATCGTTGAGGGTGAGTGTGCCGGGAGCAGGGGCGTTTAGCGGCAGAGAAGAAGAGCCGTCAAGAGAGGGGAGTTCATGCTGTTGAGCAAGTCCCTCAGGCGTAATGAATTGTTGAGTATCATCGGCATACGTCTGGGCTACACACAGGCTGCATGCCAGCCATAGAGCGACAGGCTGTAATCTTCCCATAATTTATCCCTATTAAATGTATACCCTTCATACTTCAAGTTGTTGGTGCGTTGGCTGCTCGCCTTCGCCCCAGTCATATAGTTATCTATGCTCCTGGGGACTCACGCGCTTGCCGCCTGCCTACAACTCAAATTATTTTGGGTATAGCTATTGTTTTTTTGGTATGCCACGAACATTAATCCACCATTTTCCCGGGCGTCTTTGCGCCCGGGTTATTCCTGGCTATCAGGTAATAATGTGGTTCTGCTGCACCAGCTCATCGAGCGTGACGTGTGTGCTCTCCAGTGTGACCAGTTGGGTTGGGTTGTGCGTTGCACCTGTACCGTCGCGGTCGATAGAGATAACCGTGCTGGTACCGTTGTAACTGACGCTCAGATAGTTAGCGATATTGGATGTTGCCGGGTTCCAGCCGGTAAGCAGGTCGTGGATATTGATTTTGTCGCCATCCGCCATATGGAAGTCCTTCCAGGTATCAGCACCATTGCCACCCGTCGAATTTGCGCTGTTTAGCAGGTGATAAACCAGCGTGTCGCCATAGGCCGAGCCGGTTATCACATCGCTTTGCGCGGTGCTGACAAACTGCGGGTTCATGTTGATGGTTAACGTGGCGCTGTCGGAATGGCCGTTCTGGTCATTCAGGGTGTAGGTGAACGTTTCTTTGGTCGTTATCGACGCCGGGTTAATCCCGTTGTTAAGCGTGTAGGTATACGCTCCGTCGATGCCGATTTGCAGCGTGCCGTAATGCCCCTGAATCGTGGCGGTGGCGCTGCTGTTGGTCAGTGGGTTAAGCGTAGTGGTCGTGCCGTTGAAGCCAGTAATACTGAGCAACGTGTGAACGGTACCCAACTGGTCAATCGCACCGGAAGAGTCTGTGCCATCGTACAAATTGCCGTGGACGGTACTGACGCCCTGCGTTAGATAATTATCCAGATCAATGGTGGTACCGGTGACGGTTGGGGTTATGGTGACCTGGCCTGCCGCCAGTGCCCCCATACTCCCGGTGTAGTTCAGCGTATAGGTGCCAGCCTGCAGATCCAGCCCGGCCAGGTTAATGTCTGCCACGCCGCCTAATAACAGACCGCCACTGATTGTGCCGCTTCTTATCACGGTTCCTGCGCTGTTGGTGATATTCCAGTCAACATTTAAACCGCCCAGTGACAACACCGATTGCACGGTAAAGTGCAAAGCGGGGTTGTGCAGAACATCGTTGGTGCCGACGACGAAAGTCCCTGAGCCACTACCGGATGATGAAGCCAGCAGTTTTGCCTGCCACGACGCTGAACCCACCGTGGTATCGGAGTAGCTGGCGGTGGTTTGTGCGGTGTTGATGAGCATCGCCGTGCTGATATCGTCAATCGCATTAACCGGCGTCGGCGTCGCCGTGACGTTCAGCGATGCGGTGTCGGTGTCGCCATTTGGTGCGGTGACCGTGTAGACAAAACTGTCCGGTGTTTTGATGCTGTCAGCGCCGACACCCGCATTCAGTTTGTAGGTGTAGTTGCCGTTGGCATCAATGGTCAGTACTCCATATTCGCCATTGATTGTTGTCGTTCCTGTTGCGGCAATGGAAACGCCGTTCACCTGGGTGATATGGCTACCCACGGGGGAAATATCATCCTGCATGACGTTACCGTTCGTCGTGGCGCTTAGGCTTTCCACAGCATACGTATGATCTTGCAGGATATTCAGCGTATAGCCCGTCAGCACCGACACGCCACTGGCGTTATTGAGCAGGAACAGATATTCACCGCCCGGTAGCGTTAACGTTAATTGCCCCGATGTACCGCCCAGCAGCGGGGCAGTAAGCCAGGTTTTTTGTACCTGGTACTGTTCAAACTGCTGGGTGACGTCGTTGAATTTGTAGATATACAAATCGAAGGTAGACAGTAAGGCCACCCCGCCAACACTGGCCTGTAACGTCATGGTGCGCGTGGAGCCATCATCGACATCAAAGATAATCGGGTTAGCCATATTGGCCAGCACGTCCGCGTTCAGCACATTCCCCAGCCCAACAGAAACCACCGAGAAGCCACTTTGCTGCGATGCGCCGTGGTTTACCGCTTCCACATCGGTGCTGTAGGTCAGTGCCGCGGTGTTATCCGTTGCCGTTACGCTGCTGGCTGGCGCGCCATTACCGAGTGTGACCACCAACTGAGCGGTGTCGCTGATACCGTTTTGGGAGATGGTGTAGTTGAAGTTTTCGGTGTGCCCGAGTACTGCCGCCGTGGTGTTATTCAACGTGTAGGTGTAACTGCCGTTCTGGTTGATATGCAGAGTACCGTACAACCCATTGATATCAGCGCCACTCGCGCCAACAGCCAATACTTGCCCCTGCGCGTTAGTGACCGATGTGACAACCGTACCTGCCGGTGCGGTATCCTGCCCACCGCTCGGGTCGATATCTGTTATGACATTCCCCTGATGCGATGTTTCACCCGTCACAACACCCGGGCCAACTTGCTCAACGGCGACGTCGAGACTGGTTAGTGAACCGGTCGCCAGAAGATTAGTGTTGTAACTCAGCACACGATAAGTGCCTTCAGGCAGGTTATCGATTTTGAACGTAATGCCGCTGGCCCCAATGGTTAACAGGTTGGCAAATTGTGCCTGCGATGAGTCGTAAACAGTGGTCCATGTACCGGTGCCGGAATCGAACCGTTGAACGGCCACTTCCAGCGAATTGAGCAGCGTCAGCACTATGCCGGTTGCGGCAGCTTCAATCGTGATATTCCCGGTTCCTGCGCCAACGTTAAACTGGACCTGCGCCGTGTCACTGCCGAGCACCTGTACTGAGTTGCCCAGCGCACCGACTAACAGAACGCCATAGTCGTTGTAATGGACCGGTGGCGAGACAGTCGCAGTGCTGCTCAGTGCCAAATCGATAACGTTGTCATTGGCGGCCAGTGGCAGATCCGGCGCGGTCGCCGTAATGACCGGCGATACGTTGCCTGCTGCATCCGTGGCTTTGATGGAAAGAATTTCACCGTCAATCTGGCGCGTGGTGAGCGGAGCCGTCCAGGCACCGCTACCGTTGGTGGTCGCCGTGATGGTGGTGACGCCGTCTGCCAGAGTGACAGTGACGGTGCTGTTGGGTTCGGCGGTGCCGCTTATCGTATTGCCATCGACACTGACGGTCGCGGTTGGTGCCAGCGGTGCGATGGTGTCAACGATGACGGTGACCTGGGCGGACGGGCTACCGGTGCCGTTAACGTTGGTCGCGGTGGCCGTGAAGTTGTGTGAACCTTCGGTCAGTGCAGATGGGATATAGCTCCAGGTCCCGTTCGTCGCAACGGTGCTGCCCATCAATACGCCATTGTTATAGATGTTTACGGTTGCACCGATATCAGCCGTTCCGTTGATAGTTGGCGTGGCATCGTTGGTACTTTGCCCGTTAGCCACGGTTCCGGTCACAGGCGCTGCATCATCCAGGATGCTGGTGATCACCGGCACGCCAGGTAATGCGGTATTTGGCGCAGTAAATCCTGCAGAAGTACCGACGTTACCCGCGACATCCTGGGCAAAGGCAAGCAGAGCCTGTGAGTTGGTTTGCGCAGGCGTAATTGCCACGCTGAAGCTACCTGTACCGTCAGCTGTTGCTGTTCCGAGGACGGTTCCGCCGCTGGTGGTAATGGTCACCGTGCTACCCGCTTCAGCAGTCCCTGTTACGGTCGTGCCTGTCGCGTTAACGGCTAATCCAGTTGGTGCACCCGGCGCTGTGGTATCAACCACAATCGATGACGACTGCGAAAGGGCGCTGGTGTTGCCCGCAAGGTCAGTTGCGGTAACGGTAAATGAGTGGCTTCCTTCGGACAGTGGCTGCGTTGGGGTATAAGCCCACGCGCCGGTGCCGCTGGCGGTGACGTTGGTAACAAATACACCTTTGTCATAAATAGCGACGGTCGATCCGGCTTCAGCCGTACCGTTAAGTGTTGGCCGACTGTCATTGGTTGCCTGGTTGTTGGCGAGAGGGTTGTTAAATACCCCTGCTGCTACATCATCAACAATCGAAGTGATAACTGGTGTCGTTGGCGGGGTGGTATCGACCGTTATCGCAAACCCTGCTGATGCGGTACTGACGTTACCCGCAGCGTCCGTGGCGGTGATGGTGAACGTATGTAAGCCCGCGGCAAGCGGAGTGGTCGGAGTAAACGTCCAGTTACCGCCAGCAGGAACCGTTACAGTGCCAATCGGTGTGCCACCATCGAGGATGGTAATGGTTGTGCCCACTTCACCCGTGCCGCTGATCGTTGGGCGCGCATCGTTAGTGACTTGCCCATTCGTGAGGTTGGCGTTAAAGGCGCCGCCTGCCACATCGTCATACACAGTTGACAGCGCAGGCGTTACCGGTGTGCTGGTATCGATAGTCAGCGTAAAGCTGCCAGAGACTGCCCCGATATTACCCGCTGCATCAGTGGATGTTGCCGTAAAGACATGTTCTCCATCGAGCCGGGCTGGTGGTGTATAGCTCCAGGTGCCCGTCGGGCTGGCAGTAACTGTGGCGAGAAACACGCCATTGTCGGAAATACTCACTATCGAGTTGGCTTCTGCCGTCCCGCTCAGCAACGGCGTGTTGTCGTTGGTCGACTGCCCATTGACCAGTGCGCCGGTGACCGGGCCGACATCATCAAACGCCTGAATAACAATCGGTGCCGTTGGTGCAGCCGTATCGACGACGATATTGAAAGTATTAGACAGTGAGCTGACGTTGCCCGCGCTATCCGTTGCGGTGACGGTAAATGCGTGGTTGCCGTTAGTCAGTGGTGAACCCACTGGTGGCGTAAAGTTCCATGTGCCGTCTGTGGCGCTGGCGTTAACAGTGCCGATTATGCTGCCGTTGTCGTAAATGGTAATAGTGGTACCCGCTTCCGCTGTTCCGCTGATCAGTGGCAGGGTGTCATCAGTGGATTGGCCGTTGGTTAAATCACCTTTTTCAGTACCCACATCGTCTGCAATATTGGTAATAGCAGGAGTACCCGGTGCGGCCAAATCAACCACCACGTTAAAGATGGCCGATGGCGCACTTACGTTGCCTGCGGCATCTGTTGCGGTCACGGTCAGATTATGTGAACCGCTACTTAACGCTGTTGGTGGGGTAAAGCTCCAGGTGCCACCAGAGCCAACAGTTGCGGTGCCAAGCGGAGTAGGGTTACTGCCATCGTAAATTTTGATGGTAGAACCCACTTCTCCCGAACCGGTGATAGCAGGGCGCGTCTCGTTGGTCGGCTGGCCACTGGTGATCGGCCCAATATTTGGCGCGGTGTTGTCGGTAACCGTAACAATTAATGGTGCGGTTGGGGCTACGGAATCTACAACGACCGTGAAGACCGAAGATGGGTTACTGATATTTCCTGCCGCGTCAGTGGCGGTGACGGTCAGGTTATGGCTGCCCTGGCCGAGTGCGTGCCCACTGTCTGGTGTGAATGACCAGTCACCGGTTGGACTTGCGGTGGTCGTGCCGAGGACGGTAGTGCCATCTTTGATCGTGATTATCGCGTTCGCTTCACTGGTGCCGCTGATGGCAGGCTGTGTATCTTTGGTGAGTTGACCGTTGGTCAGAGGGTTGTCGACACCTACTTGAGTCTGATCATCTACAACCAAAGTAATGGCAGGCACCACCGGAGATGCTGTATCAATGACGGCATTAAAGGTGGTTGCCGTGCTGACGTTGCCCGCTGCATCCGTGGTGATAATGGTCAGATTGTGGCTGCCATCAGTTAGCGCTGGGTTCGGGGTGAAGTTCCAGTTACCTGTGCTATCAACCAGGGCAGTACCGATAACCTTACCGTTTTCACTAATGGTGATAGTGGAATTCGGCTCGGCTGTTCCAGTAAAGGTTGGTGTGTTGTCATTGGTCGGTACGCCAGAAATGACTGGAGCAGGTGTTCCTACGTTGTCAGTGACACTGCTGATCACAGGCGCTGTTGTGAGCGTATCAACGTTTACCGAGAAGCCAGCAGAAGGTGCGCTGACATTACCGGCCGCATCAGTTGAAGTGATGGTTATCGGATGCAAGCCCTGGTCCAAATCGGTTGTCGGCGTGAAGGTCCATGTCCCCCCAGTGCCGACTACGGCGGTACCGATCGGCGTGCCATTATCAAGGATCGTGATAGTTGAACCAACCTCACCGGTGCCTGTGATCGTTGGGCGAGGATCGTTGGTGGCCTGGCCGCTGTTAACGGTTCCAGTAATTGGGGCTACATCGTCGGTGACGGTAGTGATAACCGGAATCGTCGGTGCGGCTGTATCTACGATGACGGTAAAGGCTGGCGACAGGTTGCTGGTCTGAGCGGCAAAGGTCTGGCTGACGGCAAAGGTATGCGAGCCTTGGGCCAGCGCTGCTGGGATCTGGTAGCTCCATGCGCCTAAAGGATCGGCGATCACGGTGGCAACTTCTGTTCCATCAACAAAGATATGAACAGTTGCGAGAGATGCAGCGTTTGAGCCACTCAGTGTCGGCGTGGTGTCATCGGTTGTTTTTCCGTTGGCGATATCTCCGCTAACGGTACCTACGTTATCCACAACATGGTCAATGGTTGGTGGTTGAAGGGCGAGTGAGAGAGTTGCATTAAAGTTTGCTGATGGGCTTTGGTTTCCTGCAACATCCTGCGCTATAGCGACCAGCGCGGTGCCTGGTAACTGGGCAGGCGACAAAGTGATAGCCCATTTTCCATCGGCATCAGCGATGCCACGGCCCAGTTCCGTTGTACTGTTCCTGATGATGACAGTACTGCCAGCTTCGGCAGTACCGCTGACAACTGTGTCACCAGGGACTAAAACAGTTGGAGCCAATGGCGCAACAGTATCAATGTGTAAAAGAATGGGGTTCGTTGATGCCACCGTATTCCCGACAGCATCGGTAGCACTAAAGGTAAACGTATGATCGCTTACGCCTGTCGGGAGTGCTGTCGTTGGCGTGATGGTCCAGGTGCCGTCTGTACCCACAATTGCGGTGCCAATTGCCGTGGTTCCACCGTTGTCGTAAATAGAAACGGTACTGCCAGCAGTGCCTGTACCTTTGAATGTCGGAGTCGTATCGTCGGTATAGCTGCCATTCACCAATGGCGTTTGAATCGTACCGACATTATCAACAACTTCTGTCACAACCGGGGCGGTGAGCGGCGTGGTGTA
Source organism: Buttiauxella cochleicola (assembly GCF_021283185.1). Lineage (NCBI taxonomy): Bacteria > Pseudomonadati > Pseudomonadota > Gammaproteobacteria > Enterobacterales > Enterobacteriaceae > Buttiauxella > Buttiauxella cochleicola. Next base: position 7,979 of record NZ_JAJSOS010000010.1, on the reverse strand, counting down.
GACCGTCAACGTAAAGTCTGCGGAAGAAAGGCTGATGTTACCTGCAGCATCGGTTGCCGTTGCAGTAATTTTCTGCTGACCGTCCTGAAGCGTTGTTGTTGTAATCGTCCATGTTCCGCCAGATACCGTTGTGGTCCCGATAACTGTGCTGCCGCTATACAACGTAATGGTATCGCCATCTACACCAGTGCCATGGAATGTCGGCGTGTTGTCGTCTGTCACTCCTCCGGTTGACAGCGAAGCCTGGACTGGGCCGACGTTATCGTCAGCAGAGACGATGGTTGGGGCAGCGGATGCTGCGGTATCCAGGGTGAAAGCAACCGAGCCAGACGGCAGGCTTTTGTTACCCGCAGCATCAGATTCGATAACACTAATTGAATGGTTTTGCCCGGAGATAGGCGTTTGCGGCGTAAAGCTCCAGGAACCATCCGCCCTGACAGTCGTCGTGCCAATGTCTGAGCCATTATCGCGAATGGTGATGGTATCGCCCACACTCCCTGTTCCTGAGATGGTTGGTGTGGTGTCGTTGGTGCTGCCACCATTACTGATATTGCCCAGAACGGGGGCCTGGTCGTCAGTGACCACCGGGATGCCCGGAGTGGCTGGCACTGTTGAGTCAACTGTCAGTGTGAAGCCAGCTGAAGGCAGACCGACGTTGCCCGCAGGATCGGTCGCAACGGCGGTCAGGGTATGTGAGGTTTCGCTCAACGCTGGTGAAGGTGTAAATGTCCATGTGCCGCCAGCAGGAACAGTCACCGTACCAATCGGCGTGGTACCACCGTTATCATAAATATTGATTGTTGCCCCTGGTTCGCCACTACCGGTGAGCGTCGGGGTTCCGTTTTGCGTGCTGCCCCCGTTGACCAGTGGCGCTGACTGATTAGCGATTTCACCTTGAGCGCTGATAATTAATGGCGCGCCAGGCGCAGTTGTATCCACAGTCAGGTTATAAGAGGCGGCAGGGCTTGCATTGCCTGCAGCATCGGTGGCGATAGCATTAAGTGTATGTGGCCCTTCGCTCAATGGCTGCGTCGGAGTGATGCTCCATTTCCCATCGGTTCCTATCGTCGCGCTGCCGACAGGAGTCGTGCCATCGTACAGAGTGATAGTCGAACCCACATCCCCGGTGCCGCTCACTTGTGGGCGGGTGTCATCGGTTGCGTTATCTTGGGCCAGCTCCCCTTTGACCGTGCCAATATTATCCTGAACTGAATTAATGACAGGGGTAGCGGGTGGGGTAATGTCCACGTTAATGGTAAACCCGGCTGAAGGGCTCGTGACATTACCTGCAGCATCTTCAGCAACGACGGTAAATGTATGGCTACCAACAGGTAACAATGTTGGGGTGTAACTCCATGTTCCTGACGAATCGACAGTCAGCGTGATGAGCGGTTGTGTGCCATCTAAAAGAGTGAGGATTGAACCGGGTTCACCGGTACCAGTGATCGTCGGAGTTTGATCGTTTGTTGAACCATTATTCAGGACCGGGCCGGTAATTGTTCCTACATCATCGTTGACCAATGTAATAGTTGGTGCCTGCGGCGCGATAGTGTCGACAACCACGTTGAACGAGGCTGCGGGACTTGTGTTATTTCCAGCATCAGTTGCAGTAACTGTCAGGTTGTGTGAACCCTGGGAAAGTACAGTTGTGGGGATAAAACTCCACACGCCCCCGGCACCTGCGGTTGTGCTACCCAACAATAAGCCGTTGTCATAGATCTTCACGGTCGTGCCTTCTTCGGCTGTGCCCTGAAGTTCTGGTTTGCTGTCGTTGGTTGTTTGGCCGCTGGTGAGATCACCCGTGTGATTGGCAAAATCATCAATAACGTGTGTGATAACCGGTACTAATGGTGCTGTTGTGTCCGGGGCATCAACAGGTGCTTTAGGTCCGAGGTTGCCCGCGTTATCTGTTGCTGAAACGCCGAGTATTTCGCCATTGGTTTGTGGTGGGGTAATCGATACGGTAAACGTGCCATCGCCTCCCGCAGTACCAGTTCCCAATTCAACGTTGTTAGCATCGGTAACCTTAACGGTGCTGCCTGGCTCGGCACTCCCGGTGACGACTGTCCCTTCTTCATTTACATGTAAATTTGTTGGGGCATCAGGTGCAGTGTGGTCTTGTGCCACGACGGTAGCACTTGGGCTGGTGTTATGAGCGGCATCAGTTGCAGTAACCAGCAACGGTTGGCCGTTGAGTTGCGCAGGCATGAGCGGGGTAACGTCAAAGTCACCGTTGACATCAGCCGTGCCCGTACCCAATACCATGCCTTTACTGTCTTTGACGGTGACCGTGCTGCCAGGTTCAGCATTACCTGTGACATGTTCGCCATCGGCTGAAACCAATAAATTGGTTGGTGCGAGTGGAGCGGTGTGATCTTCTGCAATAACCGTAGCATTAGGACTTTGATTTCCAGCAGCGTCGGTTGCGGTAGCGCCGAGTGTTTCCCCGTTAAGCTGTGGCGGATCGATGGTAACGCTAAATTTGCCATCAGTGCCGGCTGTAGCACTACCAATAGGGTCACCGTTACTGTCAGTTATGGTGACAGTACTGCCAGCTTCTGCGCTACCGGTGACGATAGTGCCATCGGCCGAGACATCCATACCATTTGGCGCTAGTGGCGCCAGGGTATCAACGACAACGGTAAACGCAGAGGATACGCCGCTGGTACCGCTGCTATTTGTCGCGGTTAAAGTAAAGACGTGTTGGCCGTCGAGTATTGCTGGTGGTGTGTAATTCCAGTGGCCAGTTCCGTTAACCGTCGCGGTTCCAGATAAAATACCGTTGTCATAGATTGTTACGGTACTTCCTATTTCCGCCAACCCGCTTAGCGTCGGGGTTTTATCATCGGTTGATTGCCCGTTGTTTAGCGTGCCGGCTATTGTTCCGGCATCGTCGGTAACGGTGTCCAACTCAGGCACAGTTGGGAATTGAGAGTTAGAGGCAGTAAAAGGCGTATCAGGTCCGGCGTTACCTGCTGCGTCCTGAATATGGGCGCTCAGTGATTCACCGTGTGTCTGCGCAGGAGAGATATTGACAGTAAATGTACCGTCGGTGCCGACTAGTGCCGTACCCAGCAACGTATTACTTGCGTCAAAAATGGCAATTGTGCTGCCCGACTCGGCATGCCCGGTCACCGTTGTTCCGTTCTGGCTAACGCTGTCGATAACCGCGGCTGTTGGTGGTGTGAGGTCAACCGTAAACGTTGGGCCGGTGACGAGCGGGCTTTTATTGCCCGCAGCATCGCTTTGCTGCACTGTCAGTGCATGCTCGCTCTCCGTCAGTGGCGTGCCTGGTGTGAAACTCCATTTACCATCATTACCAACCGCAACCTGGCCAATTTGTACTCCTTTGTCGAAGATCGTAATGGTGTCGCCCGATTCCCCCGTACCGGTAAGCATTGGGCGGGTGTCATTGGTCACGCCATTATTGGCGATAGGTCCCGTAATTGTGCCTACGTCATCCAATAGCTCGGTAATAATCGGGATGCTCGGCGCAGTGTGATCGGGTGCCGTGACGGAGCTTTGCCCACTACTGTTGCCTGCAGGGTCGGTAGCCGTCGCTTCCAGTGTTTCACCGTTGACTTGCGGTGGGGTGATGGTGACATTAAATTTGCCATCAGCGCCGGTTGTAGCACTGCCAATTGGAGCACCATTACTATCGGTTATGGTGACAGTACTGCCTGCTTCGGCACTACCAGTGACATGCGAGCCGTCGTCTGAAACAACCAGATCTGTTGGGGCTGTGGGGGCTGCTGTATCAATTGCAACGGTGAAACCAGACGAGGTTCCGCTGGTGCCACTGCTGTTGGTTGCGGTTAAAGTAAAGACGTGTTGGCCATCAGGCAACGCAGCTGGGGTGAATGCCCAGTGCCCCGTACCGTCAGCCGTCGTGCTTCCGATCGCTACACCTTTGTCATAGATGGTCACTTTTGTTCCAGCTTCAGCCGTTCCGCTTAGCGTCGGGGTTTTATCGTCTGTAGCCTGGCCGTTTGTTAGGTTGCCGGTAATTGTTCCTGCATCGTCAGCAACGGTAACCAGTACTGGCACGGTTGGAAAATGGGAGTTAGATGCATCAAAGTTGGTATCTGGCCCGACATTACCAGCGCGATCATGAATGTTTGCCGTGAGTGTTTCACCGTGCGTCTGAGCAGGGGTGAGGGTAATAGTAAAGCTGCCATTGGCACCCACTACTGAGGTTCCAAGCACAACGTTATTGGCACCTGTAATCGTAACTGTTGTTCCTGGCTCGGCAGTTCCCGTCACTTTGGTGCCATCCTCGCTCACATTCGTGATTTTGGCAGCATCAGGAGGCGTGTGGTCGACGATAAATGTCGGACTGGTCGTTGTTTTACTAACGTTACCTGCAGGATCGGTTTGAATCAGAGTGACGGTGTGATTGCCGTCGGCGAGCGGTTTAGTTGGGGTGAAGCTCCATTTTCCATCACTGCCAACCGTGATCTGAGCGATCTGAACGCCGTTATCAAAGATGGTGACTTTGTCACCTGCCTCGCCGGTGCCGTGGATTATTGGAGCTGTCTCATCGGTATATGTACCGCTAACGATAGATCCTTTGATACTACCGACATCATCTTGTAGCTGATCAACGTCGGGAGACTCGGGTGCTACGGTATCGATGGTAATCGTGTAACTTGGCGAGTGAGTACTTTCACCCTTGGCATTGGTTGCCGTAACACTAAATGAGTGAGAGCCATCAGATAGCGCGGTGGTTGGGGTGTAGCTCCAGTTGCCGCTAGCATCAACGACTGCGGTGCCAATTTCTTTGTCGCCATCATAAATATGAACGGTGGTCCAAGCCTTGCCAGTGCCCTGAAGCGTTGGGGTATTATCGTTAGTAGATTGAGTTTTCGGGACGTTGCTTAGTACTGGTGCGACGTCATCCACCACATTGGTGAGTGTAGGTGCATCCGGTAATGGAATATTAGGTGCAATGACCGTGGCATCAGGGCCTGTGTTTCCGGAAGGATCGGTAGCATGAGCCGTCAGATCTTCACCGCTGATCTGCGGGTTTTTTAGCGGGATAGTGAAAGTGCCATCGCTGCCAGCGGTGCCTTTTCCGATAATTTGACCACTGGGATCTGTAATTGTCACCGTGCTGCCGGGTTCAGCTTTGCCGGTGATCGTTTTACCGTCTGCTGAAACATTTAAATTTGTTGGTGCAGCAGGGGGCGTGGTATCAGTCGACGGCGGTGGAGGTGGATTCGGTCCCCCTGTTTCACCGTCGTTATCCGAATCACCGCCACCACCACCACCACCTGCGGCCAGAGCAATACCCCCAGCAATGGCTACACCACCTAAAACCCACGGCCAAATAGCGGCACCACCATGGTTTTCTGCACCCGTGGCAACCATGAGATCATCAATACTATTGATATGCTCGAAGTGAAAAGCCGAATCTGTATCCTGTACCCACCACAAGGCACCATGGCTGTCTTCAAGCACCAGTTGGTTGCCACCTTGATCGGCGTAAGCATAGAAATTTTTAACGGTAATGACTTCACCGTCACGAAGAGTGATAACCATATCCTGGTTAGTTCGAGCGATGCTGGCAATATCAGAGCGTTCGGCTTTAAGTTCGACAATAGAAGGAGCTGTTAGCGTAATTTCAGAGGCTTCAACATTGTTCGTTACGCCAGTAAGTTTTGAGATGATTGATATTGAACGCATTGTTATCACTCCATTCGGTGTGAACAGGGGTAGACTTTAGAAATGCTTAATCTTGCAAATGATTTCCCCGAGACAAATTGTTATAGCAATCTCACGCATTTATAAAATTTAAGGCGAACGAATCCGTACGTCAGAATATTGACGGCTAACATTATTGATATGTGGTTGCTTTCTACCGGGCTATCACTTTATTTAAATGTAAAATTCATACTTTTGTATCATTTCCATTCGGGGATAATGAAGATATAGACAGGAAAACATGAAAGCGCAAATTAAGGGACCCTGGGTAAATATTTTAGAGTTGGTTAATAAGGTTTTTTTCTAACGAGTCGTCAATGATCCATGAATTTTTGTTATAACTAAAAATAGGTTATTTCGTGGGTTATTTGGTTGATTTTAAAGTTATTTATTTATGTTTGTAAGGTGTGAATGGCCATTTGTTAATGTCCCATTATCTATAATATCATTTCCATTGTATTGGTGTGGTTATTTGTGTGCGGGTAATTAATTGTTTTTTTGTTGAAGTAAAGGATGTTCTTGGGAATCGGTTTTTTTTATAATTTATATATAAAACTGAAAGGGAAAATATGAAAAATATACTGAGGTTTTTCTGAGTAGCACATTTCTAATAAGACCGAGAAATCTATTTTTAAAAAATGATTGCTTACCGGAACTAATTTTTTCGTAGAAGATGTATTTCAGATGAATTATTAATGAAGCATTAGCAAGTGTTAACAGTACTGGCCCTGTGCTGCAAGGACCAGTAAAGATTTCTGAGAGTTAGAGACGTGATTATCGACCAGCGTGTTTCATAATGCGCGCTTTATCCACCGCCCATTCTTTGTCTTTCAGGTCATTACGCTTGTCGTGTTGTTTTTTGCCTTTTGCGACGCCGATTTTTACTTTACACCAGGCGTTTTTCCAGTACATCGACAGCGCTACAACGGTATAACCATCTCGGTTAATACGGCCGTAAAGATTATCCAGCTCACGTTGGTTAAGCAGGAGTTTACGGGTACGCGTAGGGTCACAGACCACATGGCTTGATGCCACGTTTAACGGGGTAAAGTTTGCGCCAAACAGGAAGGCTTCGCCATCGACCAAAATGACGTAGCTGTCACCGATGTTGGCTTTCCCTGCACGTAGCGATTTTACTTCCCAGCCTTGTAGCACGAGGCCCGCTTCAAACTCATCTTCGATAAAGTATTCATGGCGGGCGCGTTTGTTTTGCGCAATGGTGGCTGAACCTGGTTTGAATGCTTTTTTCTTTGTCATAGTGCTGCTCAGTATAAGTAATCCAGGAGTTCAAATACACCCCGCTTCGCTGCGAGGATGAAGGCATATCTTAGCACGGCTCTAGCCTAAGAGTTTTTCTTTGCGTGATGATAAATGTTATTATTTGCCCGTTTTGTGACTCTCAGGAAATGCTATGCCTCAGATTACCCGTACTGCGCTAGTGCCTTACAGCGCGGAGCAGATGTATCAATTAGTGAACGATGTGAAATCTTACCCAGATTTTTTACCAGGTTGCACAGGCAGCCGGGTGATTGACGCGTCGCATGATCAGATGACGGCGGCGGTAGATGTTTCTAAGGCAGGTATCAGCAAGACCTTCACTACGCGCAATACGCTTACAAGCAATCAAAGCATTCTGATGCATCTTGTCGATGGTCCATTTAAGTCATTGATGGGGGGGTGGAAGTTTACGCCGCTGAGCGCTGAAGCATGCCGTATCGAGTTCCAGCTTGATTTTGAATTTACTAACAAACTGATCGAACTGGCGTTTGGCCGTATCTTCAAGGAACTTGCGGGGAATATGGTTCAGGCGTTTACCGTTCGCGCCAAAGAGGTCTACAGTGTCGCCTGAAATTAAGGTCGAAGTCGTTTACGCGCTACCGGAAAAGCAATACTTGCTCAAGGTGCGACTGGCACAAGGCAGCACTGTTGAGCAGGCAATTGCCGAGTCGGGAATTCTCGAACTGCGCACGGATATCGATTTGACAAAGAACAAAGTAGGAGTTTTTAGCCGTCCGGTAAAACTCACCGATACGGTTAATGATGGTGACAGGGTGGAAATTTATCGACCTCTGATCGCCGATCCGAAAGAACTCAGACGCCAGAGAGCTGAAAAGGCTGCCCAGAAGTAGCCAAAAAAAAGGTGCCAATCGGCTAATGCCGATCGTTTAAGGATCAGTTGACCGATCCGGTGGCTCGTGTAAAAAGGGTTCATGCACAACATGGACCCTTTTTAAATGGAACTTTCACAAGCTCTCGGTATTATCAATCTCACTGCC